>CAYGNI010000043.1:0-15561 GCA_964351195.1 uncultured Micavibrio sp. | reverse complement strand
ACCCAACCACCACAGCCGGCAGCTTGGCTGAATCCGGCATTAAAAATGTGCGCGTTATGGGCCACGGTATGGCTGATGATGAGGAAAGTCATCATCAGCCATAACGTGGCCCATAACGCGAACATTTTTAATACCGGATTCAGCCAAGCTGACGGCTGTCATGCTTGCATATTCGGAACAATCAGGATTGCCATCACGGATTGCATCGGCAAAATCTGTTTGATTTTCATGTTTTTTATTCCAAGCAGCGTCTTCACGGGCTTTAAGTGTTTCTAATTTAGCTGTTTCTTCCGCTGTGAGATTTTTTTGGGCCGCGGCTTCTGTTAGTTCAGCGGCGATACGGCGTTGTTGATCGATTTCACTAAGGCCTGTAACGCCTCTCATAACGGCATTTATACGTTTGTCTGCTTCTTGTATTCCAATAACAGATGTGGCGGCTTCGATTTCGATTTGCAGAATTGCGAGTGCAGTTGTTTCGTTGTTTTCTTCTATGGCTTCAACGGATTCGTCTTGAACAACCCCTTTGTCGTCACGCCTCGCCCAATGAAGCGTGTTGAAAGCTACTTGTTGTTCTCTGAGTTCTCTAATTGCTTTCAATTGATCGGGATTTAGAATTCTATCGCGGCCAGCTTGCAAGATATTTTCTTGCTGTGCTTGCAGAATTAAAACTTCAGAAAAATAAGTACCAACGACTTCTTTACGATGTAAATTTGCAGCAAAACGGTTCAGTAAAGCAGCTTGCTGCTTTGGGTCTGAAGCATAAAAACTGTGACCTTTTAACGGTTCTTTTGCGCGATCAATGCGCGCTCGGTTGTCGGGATTGGATAGATTTATGTTTGTATTGCCGTATGTAATTCCGCCATTGTCAACAATGGTTCCGCCGCTCATAACGCCTGCCCAAGATGTGCCTACATTATTGCGCACGAGGCCAGGCTCATCGGCATTTTCAATCCGTTTTGGAAAGCTTCGTTCAGGGGAAGTTTTTGGGCGCGTTAGAATTTCCAGTGCGGGTTGTTCTTGTTGCGTTATCATGATTTACCCTCTTAAGCCACACGCTTGCTCATTAACCCATACCCGGCCTGTAACCGATATCGGCGTTCTTTTCTTGGCTGTAGCTATATTTCACTGTCTCGTCGCCTTTTGGTTTCATGAACGCTGGTGGCTCAACTTTTGTGACGAGTTTGCCAGCACTGGCCAATAAATCTGTTGCTGAAATCTTCATATGCTCGATTCCGCGCGCCAGTTTACCCATTACCTGTGCGTAGGCTTCGGCCGCGATTTCTGTTCCCAGAACGACCATTTCGACGATCTTGCCAAGCTCTGGCGCTTTACCTTCTGTCACTTCACCGAAGGCTTCGGAGGCGAGAAGTTTCATATCGTCCAGCTTATTGGCTTTTGGTTTTTTACCACCGCCGCCACCTTTACCGCTGGCTGAACCTTCTTCCTCTTCGTCATCGTTGTCATTAACAACTTCGATATCGACATAAGTTGGTGTTTGGAAACACACCGGGTAATATTTCAACCGTGATGGTTCCAAATCCTTGCCGCTGAGGCCGGCTTTGACTTCGATTTTGATTTTGTCTGGATTGCGCCAGTCCAATACCACGCAATGGCTTTTATATTCGCCGGGTTGCTGGCATTTGTGTACCAAGCGCTTCCCTGGGTAAAAGGGTTCTGTGATCCCTGATTCCTCGAGAAATTCTTTTACATTCACCTGCATTTGTTAACACTCCTTCATATTACCGTCGTTTGTCCGCATCATTTGTCTTTAACCCTTTATTTTTAGCGGGTTTTACGGATCGTTGCCCGTATGTGTTTACGGAAATTATCCTTATAATGTACTGAAAAGATTAACAAAGGATTAACAAAGTTCAGAATCTTCAAACGCAAGAGTTTTTGTATGTTTTGGGCGTTTTCTGGTAGACTGAAGGAAATGGATTTTTAAAAGTTTGGCGTATGATTCGAATTGTTTCTTTTTTTATTGTTGTGGCTGTTTTGAGCTTTAGCGCAGGGTATGCGCAGAGCGATATTTTCCTGCGCAAAGATCGTGAGAGCAAAGAGCAAATACAGAAGCAAGATTCGAAGCCTGCGAGCCGTAGTATTTTCCTGAAGCGTGATTATGAGCGGCCAGGGGCGCGTGGTCCAACGGTTTCGTATGGAAAGCGTTCCAATGTGACGGCGTTGAAGCGTAACACGTTGCAAAACCTTAAAACGATGGAAGCTTGGGAGGCTTATGGGCAAAAGCCGCAGACGGCGGAACAGATTTTATCTTTCGCCAGTGCTTATCGCGCGCCGAACACAGCGTTGATGCTTCAAGAGCGTGAGCGCGTGAGCTCAATCATAGAGCAGCGTAAAGCGGCACGGTTGGAGCGTTTTAATCGTGCGAGCCTTGCGGCTTCGCCAAATCCGCAGAGTGTGCTGGCTGCGAATGCGTCGATTGCGGCGGGGCAGGGATATCCGGGTATGCAGTCGCTTGAGCAGAGAATGGCGCGTCAGAACGCGCAAAAAGCGCAAGTTGTGCGGCGTATTTATCGTAAGCCAACTTCTACGGTGGACAAGCCGCGGCGTGTGTTTCGTGACTATAGGTAGTCTTTCTTAGTTTTGATATTCTAGGCTTTGCGATGCAGAGCTCTTCTCTTTCACACCCTTATTGCTTTTCGTCTTTTTTCGAAAAGGTTCTTAGGCTTGATGCGCGGTTTGTGCGTGGGCTTATGTTGTTTTTAGGGCTGTGTGTGTATGGCGCATTTGGCTCGCCAACGCCGGAGCGGTTTGGCGCGGTGGAGCTGATTGCCGGTTTGGCTTTGGTCGTGGCAATCGGGTTTGATGGACTATGGGGCGCGGTTCGATTTTCTTCGGGGCAAGGTGTGTGGGTTCGCGGTGCGCAAGCTCTGCTCGTTTATGGATTGATTGTAGGGATTGGCGGCGCGGTGGTGCACGGACATGATGTGCAGCTTTTGATACGCGACGTTATAGCGTTTGGATTCTTAATGTTGCCACTGTTTTTGTATCGCAGCGGGGCTGATCGTTTCGTTGTGGCCGGAGTTTTGGTTATCGGGATTTTATTTGCTCTGCGCGCTGCGCATGCGGTTTTTCCGTTTGATCTGCCGCTCGATGGAAATGCGCTTTATTACCTCGGGAATTCCCCATGTGTGCTCTTCGCGGCGTTGTTTTTTATGGGTCTGGCGGCTTCGCGGTTTGCGCAAGGGTTAGGCCTCCGGTGCGTTGTTCCGGCTGTGCTTTTTCTTGCGCTGGCGGGGCTGGCGGTCTTGCCGATGGCTTTGACCTTGCAGCGAGCGAGCCTTGCAGCGGTGGCGGTGTATGGCGTGTTTGCGATGGGTGTTGTTTTCTTGCAGGCGCCAAAACGCGCGTTGGTACTCTGCATTCTAAGCCTGCCCCTTTTTATTTTTGGCGCGTATGGCTTTGTTGATGTAATAAGCGCGCTTAAGACGAAGACGGCGGTGCATGGTGTGATGAATATGCGCGTGGAGGAGTGGCAGGCGGTGTGGGCCGCTATATCGTCTTCGCCTTTTACGTTGGTGTTCGGGCAAGGCTGGGGTGCCAGTTTTTCTTCGCCTGCGGTGGCGGATATCCGTGTGAATTACACGCATAGTTTGCTCAGCGCTATGCTTTTGAAGACGGGGCTTGCGGGGATGATACTCACAATTTTTTACCTTGGTTTGCTGGCGCGCATGGTTTTGCGTGCGATGAAGGCTGAGCCTTTGTTGGCGGCGGCCTTGGGTGCTCCGATACTGATTGATGTGTTTTTGTATGCGGCGTATAAATCGCTCGATTTTGGGTTGGTTTTGAGCCTGATACCCCTGTTTTTTATGTGGGGGAGCAAGCGCGAGGCTGACGTTGCATCGCGGCCCTCAGTATTGTATTCAAAAGGTTAGTGTCCTGAACTTTATCTTTTCGTCCTAAAGGGTTTTTTACCAGCGTTATGCGAAGGCCAAGTATTCTATTTATCAATCGTGTTTATCCGCCTGTGCGCGGGGCGACGGGGCGTATCTTGCGTGATATGGCGCGGTCCTTTGCGCGTGAAGGATGGCAGGTCACGGTGATTACCACCGGGCCAAAGGCGATGAAAGAGCGCGATGGGGCGGTGCGGATTATTCGTGTGAAGGGTGCGGAAAAGCCGAAAGGCGTGTTTGGCTATGGTTGGACCTGGATCAAGATGTTAGTGATGGCCTTGAGCCTGCCGGCGACCAATATTGTGGTGAGCATGACTGACCCACCGTTCCTGGCTGTGGGTGGGGCGATTATCAAGCGGGTTAAAAAGAATAAGCATATTCATTGGTGTCAGGATGTGTATCCTGATCTTTTCCCCTCGCTGGGGATTTATTTTCCGCGGATTTTAAGGCGATGGATGCGCAAGCGTGTGCGCAACGCGATGTTGGATGCGGATAAAGTGATTGTGATTGGACGCTGTATGGCGCGTTACTTAAGCGATAGCGGCCTGCCGCCGAAACGTATGAGCGTTGTGCCGAATTGGCCGGAGAAAGAGCTTGGCATACCCGCGGGGCGCAGCGGGTTTAACGGTGCGTCGCATGAGGGCGGGGTGCCCGAAGATATCGAGCGTTTTGAGACAGGGAACCGTGATACGCAAGTGTACCGCGAGCATAGAGAGCAGGTTAAAACCGGGCCGAAATTCAGGGTGCTGTATGCCGGGAATATCGGGCAGGCGCATCCTTTGGAGACTATATTGGAGGCTGCGGAGATGCTGCAGCAGAGTAACCCGGAGATTGAGTTTTTATTTGTTGGTGATGGGCCGCGCTATGATGAGATTGCGCAAGTGCGCTCGGCCAAGCATCTGGATAACATCCGTTTACTGCCTTATCAGCCGGTGAGCCGTTTGCGAGAATTGATGGAGAGCGGGGATGTACACCTTATTTCAATGAAGGAAGAGGCGGCAGGTCAGTTGGTGCCCAGCAAGCTCTATGCGGCTTTGGCGGTGAACCGTCCCTGTGTGATGGTCGGGCCAGTGCATTCCGAAGTTGGAAAGGTGATTGCGGACTTTAAGGCCGGTGAGATTATACCGCAGGGGCATGCGGAAGAGCTGGCGGCATGTATCCGGCGGTTCCGTGAAGACGGCGCGTATTGGTTTGCCGCGCAGGAAGGTGCTATTGAAGCCGGTAAAGTGTTTGTGCCCAAAGCGGCCATTGCGGCGTGGATGGAGCGGGCCAAGGCTGTGCTTGAATCAATATAAACATTGACGTTTCCCTTGGGTTTCAGCGATACTTTTAGGGTCAAAAGGCGAAAGTTCTTTCCATGCGTCACGATACTGCCAGTTCCGATTTGAATGTTGCGGATTTTTTGAAAGAAATCTGGCAGGCCAAAGTTTTCCTGTTTCTTGGGGTGATCGTGGGGCTTATGTGTGCCTTTGTTTTTGTGAAATCGGCAGTGCCGCACGCCCGTGCGCATATGATGATTGGTCCAGCGCAGGGTATGGAGATCAGCGCGCGCAGTGATCGTGATATGCCAGCGGCGGGGTATGACGCGGCGCGCTCAGAGCAGACACACTCGCAGCAAAATTTTGTACAGTTTCAGGCGCGTTATAGTGGCGCAGGGGTGGCGAAGCTGCTTTTACGTGATCCGCGTATTGTTGAGGGCCTCAAAGCCGATCAGGCGTTTGTGTTTTCAAAGCCCCGTGATGGGTGGAATCCGGCGATCTTGTCAGATTATATCGCCAAGCGTGTGTGGTTTGATCCGTTTGGGGAGACGGTACTGCGAGAGATGAATTATTTGCATCCTGATCCTGGTTTTGCTGCGTATTTTTTGCAGCAAATTCATCGTACCACTGACCAATTGATCCGTGCAGAGCAACGCGCGGCAGTGGATCAGCGCATTGCGTATCTAGAGCGGGAAAGTGCGAAGGCGATGAACCCCGATCACAGGCGGGCGATGACGACGCTGATTTTAGAGCAAGAACGCGTGCGTATGAGCGTGCTTATGGATGAGCCTGTTGCGGCGAAGGTGGTAGAAAGGTCAGCCGTTTCTGCTAAACCTGCGTGGCCGGATACGGCGCTGGTTTATACGCTGTTTAGCGCGATGGGGCTTTTTGTGGGCTATCTGGTGTATGGATTGTCTGGGGTTCGGCGCCGGTCATTCGTAAAGGCGGCAAGAGGGCATAGAACCGCGGGTGAAGAAGAGCAGGGTAAGGCGATGAATTACGCACGGTGGTTTAAAACCGATGCGCAGAACAGTAATATCGATTATGAGACAAGGCGGCGTAATACAATGGGGCAGGCTTCGGATGCCGCAGAATAATATTCCCGTGAGTGTTATTGTTGTGACGCGCAATGAAGAGTCGCGTATTGCGTCGTGCCTGGGGGCTTTGCAGGATTTCGATGATGTGTGGGTTGTGGATTCAAATAGCGAGGATCAAACGCAAAACCTTGCGCAGCAATCAGGTGCGAAGGTCGTCAATTTTGTTTGGGACGGGGCTTATCCAAAAAAGCGGCAATGGTGTTTGGATACTCTTGCGCTGGCCTATGATTGGGTTTTGTTCGTTGATGCGGATGAGATAGTGACACCTGCCTTGGTGCAGGAAATCCGGGCGTTAGATTTTTGCGCGGCGGGGTATTTTGTGCGCGGGAAATATATGTGGCTGCACGGTGATAAGAGAAAAATGCTGCGCTTTGGGCTGTGTAATAACAAAATGGTATTGTTTGATCGGCGTAAGATTGTGTTCCCGGTCGTTGATGATCTTGATGTACCCGGTATGGGCGAGATTGAAGGGCATTACCAGCCTGTTTTAAAACCTGATTACGCGGATAAAAAAATCAGGCAACTCAGAAATTATATGGTGCATCATGTGTGTGATGATGTGCAGCAATGGCACGAAAAACATATGCGCTATGCGGCATGGGAGGCGGGGATGAATGCGAAAGATTCGTGGCCGGATGATCCGGTGCTCTGGCGGCGATTGTTGAAGTGTGCGTTTAGAGCGATGCCGGGGCGGGGCGCAATCGCTTTTGTGCATTCTTTTATCGTGAAAGGCGGATTTTTGGATGGCAAAGCAGGATATGATTTTGCATGTGCAAGGGCGCAGTACTACGCAATGATCAGCGTCCTTTCAAAAACCAATAAAACGGCGGAGCCAGCTTGCGAAGTTGCCAGTTCAATGCCTGAGCGCTTGTAATCACATGATTAAGCGCAGGTGCGCAAAGTTTTAAATTTTCACGAATTTTAAATTGTTCACGGCGTCCATGCGCAGCATTTTGCTGCGAAATGCCGCCAGCCTCGAATATGCAGATGGGCGCGGGAACATATAGAGCGCGTTGTGATTCTTGCAAAAATTGTGCGGTGAAATCGTAATCTGCTGCGATTTTATAGTGGGTGTTGTATCTAAGGCTCCCGATGGCGGCGCGGCGATAAAGCATGGACTGGTGGTGGGTGAACATACCGCGGGTGATGTGCGTATGGGGCTTGCTTGTTTTGGGTTTTGTGTGTGTGCCTGTGCCCTCATGTGCGTCGCCATAGATGAAATCCGGGGTTTCTTTGCTTGCGGCGGCATGAATGATTTCGAGAATGTTCGGCCCGGCTAGGGCGTCGCCGGCATTGAGGAAGAGGATGTAGTGCCCGTTTGCACGTTCAATGAGGCGGTTCATGGCGTCGTAAATGCCATTATCAGGCTGCGAGGTCGTAATGGCGTTTGTTTGGCTTAGGAACTGCGTGGTTTCGTCAGTTGATGCGCCGTCCTGCACGAGCCATTCAAAATCGGTAAAGCTTTGGTTTTTAATGGAATTATACGTCTTTTGCAGACCTGCGGCGTTGTCTTTTGTGACTGTGGCGATGGTAAAAAATGTTTGTTTTTCAGAGGGTTGGTGCATTTTAGCCGCGATGTGATTTGCAGAGTTCGCTGGTTTTATGGCATAATATATGCGTGTGCGCGGTCTGTACATGAAAAACAATAAACAGCCGCGGTTTTGGTAATAGTGTGAAAAAAAGGGTGTGTTGATGGCTACGGCTACTCCCGCAGAACAGGAATTACAGCAACTAGCGAAGGACCCCAGTCAGGGGAATGATTTCCTGCGGCTGTTCAAGGACATCTATTTTGATAATCCCGATGCAGAAGACGAGTCTGCGGTTACATTTACGCGCGCTGAAGATGCTTATCGCTATTTTGAAGGTCTCATGCTTGAGCATTCCGGCGATAAGGCCAAGATGATTAAGGATATTACTGCGGATTTGAAGGCGCTGAACGGTGGAAAGGATATTTCCGCGGCGGCGAAAGCGGCTGTTGAGAATTTGATTAACGGCTCTGCGGATGCGGCGGAATTTGCCGCCAAAGTTTATCGTGATCATGCCGGTATTCTTAGAGATTTAACAGCAGCGGCTGGTGGCCGGAATGTTACCTATCCGGGGTATCAACCATATGTTCCCGTTTTGGGGCAATCAGGTATGGATAGCTTCTTTGGACAGCTTGGTAGGATTTTTAATCCCTTTATGAAGAACGCGCTTGAAGTCGCGGAGCATGATGAGTTTGTGGCTGTTAGAGATGCTTTAAAACCGGATCCGGATGCGGCTACGGCGGATCATATTATTGATCAAATGGTCGGAGCAGAGGTTTTGAATCCACTTGCCGCGGGTTCTGCGGCGCGGCGCGATATGATTGCGAAGATTGAAGCTGTGAAAGCATCGCCAGAATGGGATGTGAGAAGTAATCAGGAAAAAGCGAATGTGATGGCGGATATGTTGCGCGAGTTCGCACAGAGCTATGGTCCGGACATTCAGATGAAATCAGAAGATGTGCCGATGGATATTCGTTATGGTACGAGTAATGAATACAATCACAATGGAAATGTTGTTTTTGATTTGAATCCTGATAAAGGATTTCAGACGGTGGCGGAGTTGGATCGAGAGCGTGAAGCTGCGGGTTTGCAATCTGTTGGTGAAAACGTTCATTCGAAAAATTATTTCCCCGTTATGAGCTCTTAATTCTCATCAATGACATCATCAATAAAGATAGCTGTGACGGCCAGGTTTGAGAGGATCTGGCTGACGTCTTTTGCGCTTTCGATGAAATCAAAGGGTTTGGGATCGCGCGGTACGACGATGGTGGAGCCGGGCGGAATGAACGCGGGTTTGTAGTTCCAGTTTGAAACTTGCAGCGGCTGCGCGCTGCCGTCGGGGTAGAGCACGAATGTGCGGTCTTTGTCGGCGTGGAAGGAAAAGCCGCCGGCTTCGCCGATGTAATCGAGCGGGTTTTTGCCTTCACGGAATTGCAGCGATGCGGGGGAGAGGACTTCGCCGTGTACGCGCACGGTGAGATTACGGCGCGGAATGTAGAGGCGGTCGCCCGGTTGCAGCAACAGGTCGAGCTCAGGCTTGGTGGCGAGAACGCCGGGATCAGATTCGATGGTGATGCGTCCGACGCCTTGGGCGTTTTCAAGCTCGGCAGCCAAAGCGCGGGCTTCGGCAATTTTGGCGGCGTTGACTTTTTCGTCATCGGTTTCGATGGCGCCGGCGATGGCTTGTTTGATGGTGCGGGCCTGGGCGCGGTAGCGCGATTCTTCGGCTGTGCGTTCGGATGCGCGGGAGAAAATTGTGCCGTATGGATAAGCGACCTGCGTCAGGCCGCCTGCACGTTTTAAGAGGTCGGAGACTTTGTCGCCCGGCAGAAGGTCATAGCGGCCGGGGTTTTCAACTTCGCCCATGATGGCGACGCTGTTGTCTTTGATCTTTTCGAATTTTTGATTGATGCGCACCGAGGCTCCGGCTTCGATCATGACGTCTTCGGCGCTGGTTTCACCAAGGTTGATGCGTTCGCGGTGTTTGCCTTCGCCGCGCGAGAAAGCAGAAGAGGTGACTTCGATGTTGCGGGTGTTGGCTTCGAGGGTGAGGCCGCCCGCGACGGCGATAACGGAATCCAGTGTGATGCCATCGGACACGGGATAGGCGCCGGGGTTGCGCACAGCGCCGCGGACAAAGGCCGAGCGTTCACGCAGGAAAGAGATCATGACTGGATCGTCGATGAGATCTTCGTCTTGCGGGACTTCGGCGGAGCCGACGGCGACGGGCAGATCCACGGGTTCAGACAGGGCGGCGATTTGCTTGTTTGAAAAGAGATGGACGATGTCGCCGTCTTGAAGAGCGCGGTCAAATCCGTCTTTGAGGACGAGGCGCAATGGGAAATCCAGCAGCGTGGTGGTCAATTGTTCGGGGTCGAAACGTTCGATCACACCGATAAGTGGATAGGTATCGGGGCCGAGAATGGTTTCGGAAGAGAGCAGCGTGGCCAGGGTTTTGTTTTCGGATAAAGCATGCAGGCCGGGGCGGCGGGTATTGCCCTGAAGCTCTATCATACCCGCGCGTTTTTCATCGCCTTTTGATATCATCAAAATAGAGCCATCGGAGAAGAGCGGCTTGAGGGCGTCGGAGACTTCGGATGTATCTTCTTCGCCGTCGCTGGTGATGCTGAGTTTTAGGAAGCGGTTTTTACCGGGGGCCAAGGCGCCGCCACCAAGCTCCAGCATTTCATTGAGGGTGAGTTTTTCGGCGTTCTTTTCGGGCTCGGATAGCATGCCGCGGCGGGTTGGGAGAATTTCGAATATACCGGGGCGTTTGGCTTCGCCGGCCACGGCAACGGTCGGTCCGATGGCCGGAACGATGATGCGGTCGCCGTCATGCAGACGTAAATCAACGGCGCTTTGGCCGTACATTAAAAGCGCGTAGAGGTCGATGATGGTGGAGCGGCCATCGCGAATCAGTTTGATCTGGCGCAGCGAGCCTGTTTTTTGGATGCCGCCCGATTCCATCAGCGCATCCAGCACGGTGTGAAAGACGGTGAGGTTTTTGCGGCCCGGACGTTTGACATGACCGATGACCAGCGCGCCGATCTGGCGCACGGTTGAGAGGGAGACATAGGCTTCGGTGTTATGCAGGTTTCTGGCGGCGGCCTGAACGGAGATGCGGAGCTGGCCTATGGAGCGGCCGGTTGCCGGAATGGGCGGCAGGTCGGGGACCATCAACAGACCGTTATTGTTGATTTTATAAAGGCCGCGATCATTGCGCTGTCCCGTGAAGGTGATTTCCAGCTCATCACCGGCGCCGAGGATGAAATCATCCTGCACTGCGCCTGATGGGGCAGTCGGGACGACGCTTAAGGCTGCACGGGTGTTTTCGGAGGGGACGCCGAAGAGGTCATAGCCGAACTGATCAAGGTTTTGCACGATGCGGCGGGCATACATGTCTTCGAGCGGGGAGGGGGCTGCTTTTTTCAAAAGCTCTTTGACTTTGATGGCGTCGTCGAGCTCCTGGCGGGAGATTGGCGGCGCAGGGAAGGCATTGGCGCGCGGCGGCATGGATTGCTCTGTCTGCCAGGCGGTGTAATCGCTGCTCTCGGGCTGTGCGTTCTGGTCGACCTGAAGAGCGCGGAAGTTGCGGTAATTGCGGACTTCACCGGTGACATCTTTGTAGGGTTCAGCGTATGGCATGGCACCATAATCCTGTGCGTAAACATCAGGAGCCAGAGTTACGCAGAACAGAAATAGAAGAGCCAAAAGTCTCATGTGTATGAGGTGCTTAGAATTGTTTTACCCATTTTAGAGTATACAAGAGTATGGGGGTAGGGAACTCCTGTTTGGTATCTATCCCCGATAATCTCGGGCTTAAGGCCTTGGCAAAGGCTTCGTGAGTTTTTATATATCGTTATATGAGTGTTCATTTAATTAAGCTGATTGTTGGATGCGCTGACCTTGAAGAATACGCGCAGTGGCAGACGCGCCAGGAGGTGGATTATGAAGATAGTCCATCGGGGCGGGCGGTTGCGTGTTTAACGCGGTTTATGCCCAAGCGCGCGGATGAGGTTTTGCGCGGCGGCGGATCATTGTACCGTGTTTTGAAAAGCCGGGTTGTGTGCCGACAGAAAATTTGCGGATTTGAGATGGTGAAAACGGCGCATAAGGGCAGTATGTGCGCGATTATGCTGGAGCCGGAGATTATCACGACCGTCAATGCGCCGCATCGCCCATTTCAGGGGTGGCGGTATTTTGATCCTGCGAAGGCGCCTGCGGATCGTGGGGGTTATATTCTGGGTGGGGAGAATGATGAACCGCCCGAGGAAATGGCGGAAGAGCTGAAAGCTGCGGGGTTATTGTAAGGGCTAATGACTCTTACGTTCGTCGGCGTGGCGGACGGCGTTTTCGATGATCGAATAGGCGACCGAGGAAATATAAGAATTCACGCGGCGGTAATCGCGGATAATATCCAAATGCAGGGAGCTGGTGGCGATGGTTTCAGGCAGGCCTTCGCGCAGGCGCTGGAAATGCTGGGTTGATGTTTCCTGCTCGGCCTCGCGGATGGCGTTTTTGTTGTCGATGAGCTGGCGCGCGAGTTTTGGGTCTTCGGATAGGAAAATGGTTTGCGCCAGTTTCATGTTCCGCAGGACCTGCGCGTGGAAGTTTTTGATCTCGGTCCAACCTTCATCCGAGAAGCGCTCTCCCTTCTTGATCTTCTTGATCGCCAGTTCCATCAGGCTTTTTTCAACAATATCGCCGACATGCTCAAGATTGGTTGAGAAGGTCAGTATTTGCAGGTAACGGTCCGCCTCCTTGGGATCAAGTGATTCCTGCGTCAACCTTGCGAGGTATAGTTTGATAGCACGATAGAGGTTATCGATCTGGTCGTCCTTTTTTGCGATTTCCTTTGCCATTGTGTCGGTGTTTTGCTTAAAGCATGTAATAGTGTCTTGAAGCATGTCTTCGACCATTTCGGCCATGCGCAGGGTTTCGCGCGCAGCGGCGGCGAGGGCAATCACGGGTGTGCTCAGTGCTTGTTCATCTAAATACATGGGTGTGCCTGGCGGTGGCTTTGCTGCTTTATTCTTGGGGAATATCTTTATGCTGATTGCCCCGACCCAGTGAACAATAGGCAGGAAGGCGATGCCGAGCGCTATATTAAAGCCAGTGTGAACTGTGACTATTTGGCGGGCTGTGTCCAGACCCAGTGTTTTTAGCCAGCTTAGTATTGGGTCTTCGAAAAATCCCAGAATGATGATGAAGGTCGTGCGCATCATGACATTCCCGAAGGTGATGCGCCGGGCGGTGGTGCCATTCTTGTAGGTGGCAATAAAGGTGATGAAGGAGCCGCCAAGATTCGCGCCCAATACTAATAGGAAGCCGAGTTCTATGCCAATGATGCCCGAGCTTGCCAGTGCCGCGAAGAGGAGCACTGCGGCGAGGCTGGAATGAATGATCCATGTCAGGAAGGCTGCGAACAAGATCGCCATGACGGGGTCGCTGTTCAGGGGCTTCATAATCAGACCCAAAGTCGGGGAGTGTGTGAGGGGCGCGGAGGCTTCGCGAATCAGGGCAAGGGAGAGCAGCATGAAGCCAATCCCTATAAAGATTGTGAAGATGTGTTTCTTGCGGCCGCCATGTTCGAATTTCATATGGCCGATAATGCCAATCATAAGAAGAAGCGGGGATAGCCAGGAGAGGTCAAAGGTCAGGACTTGTGCAACGAGCGTGGTGGCTATGTCTGCGCCGATGATGAAGCCTAGGGCAGCGGTGATGGTGATGCCGTGACGTTTAACAAAGGACAGCATGAGCA
The DNA here is from genome assembly GCA_964351195.1 of uncultured Micavibrio sp. Classification (GTDB taxonomy): domain Bacteria; phylum Pseudomonadota; class Alphaproteobacteria; order Micavibrionales; family Micavibrionaceae; genus TMED27. The sequence goes on along the minus strand of CAYGNI010000043.1, from coordinate 2,007 downwards.
GAGTGGCGGCTGTGGAGCTTTGTAGAAGCGCTGTTGTCGCTAATCCCGATACGCACGCGATAGAACGATTCTTCATACTACGGGAGATGAATAGCCGCAGCGAAGAGCCGTAAGCGCGTGTGAACCCGCGTTTGACCATGCGTGTCCCCCATAAAAGAAGACACACGGCGCCGACGATATGAAGGAATGTTAACGAGATAGGGATTGTGGGGCTCCTTGGTCGATCAAGATTTCAATACTGCTTTGAAATCTTGATTTTCGCAAGGAGCAAAGTTTAACTATTATTTTGCATCTAGTGTTAAGTTGGTATCATCAGCATGTCTGATTGTGATGCTGTAGTTTGGAGGATCTGGTTGTTCGGCTACTAAATCTTGGCCACATATCGTAAATTCGTATTTTACGCCATCTATAATCTGGCCATATTGATCTTGGCTCAATAGCAGGTCTTCATGAAGAATTCGATCTTGTCCACTAGTGGGTGGAATTAGTTTTTTTATTGTATTACGTGCTGTGCCAAGATTATCACCTGCATATTGATCAGTTTGATAGCCCGTTATAATTTCATCCGTCGCGCTTCTTACTTCTGGCTGGGGATCATGAATTTCTGTGCAGGCCTCGATTATTGTTGCTCCTGTAAGGTTGCCATCCGGAAAAATTAGTGCTGTTTTTCCATCTTCAGAGGGGATTGCGAATATGGCTCTGGGATATGACTCGCCTAATGAAGCGATCGGGTATAAATGTATAGGCGCTGTGCTTGTTGGAATGGCTGGCTGGAATTTGCTACTGTCTATTGTGAGTATGGATGTTTCGCCGTAAACGTTTGTGGTTATAGCAACATAGACCTGATTCGGAAAGCATTTAGAGGCAATAAATGTAATGCCGTCGTTGGCTGTTGGTTTTTCGGCGCTTGCCGGGGCTATAAAATGAGGGTTGAGATATACGCTTATATTAGGCTCTGGGCTGCATGTCTCACTATGGGGTGTTACATCGATTCTTTTATGTGTTGTTAAGGCTTTGTTTCCGTGTGGTGTATCGTTTCTTGCAATGAAAGTTAGATCACTTCTTTCAGGACTGAATATTTCATGAACCACAGTTGGTAGCCGAGCGGAGGCTATTATACGGGGGTCAGATACAGGGTCGGTAATAAATGTGGTGTTGATTACTATAGGTGCAGCTGTTGCTGGTATTGCGATTGCGCTGGCCAATGCTAGGCTGGTTGAGAGTGATTTTAGGCTATTTGTCATTTGTTTGTTCCTGTTTTTTAAATTTTAGAGAATGTATACAAATTTATTTATTATGTCAATTTTATTGTTTTCTAGGAATGTATTATCCATGTAGGTCGCGCTCTTAAATAAGGAGGTTGCTTGGGATTTTTACCCGAATTCAAAAAAAATTAAAAAAGCGTAAAAAAAGTTTTGACACGAGTCATACGAGTCTGTATACATCGCTCCACACCTTGAGACGGACTTGTTTCGGACCTTGGTGAGTGTGTTGGAAACCTCTTGTTTTTAATACTTTATTTGACGGCAAAAGTTCTTCGGACTATATTGCCTTAAATATGAAAAAATTGGTCTGTATGAATCGAGTGATGAGAAGTGAAATCACTTCTCCTTTCTCGGTTCTTTTTGCCCGGAACGGCGAAAAGACGAGTTTGGTTCTTGAACATCGTGAATAGGAAAGAAGAAATACGCAGGCAGCAGTGTCTCGACCCCTCGGGGGTATGCATTGAATGCATAAGACAAAGAAAACTGTTGCTATGTGTGTTTCGACGCACAACTTTTTGATCCTTGACGGATCATAAAGTGTACAAGCAAGCAGTTTTCTGAAATTGCGCCAATTTGGCGTTTACTTCAGAAAAAAGATGTCAATTTTTTACCATGAGTAATCATGGTGTAATTATTGCTGTTACAACGTAAGTTGTAACAACCAACGATTCTTTTGATGATGGATTCAAACATGAGAGTTTGATCCTGGCTCAGAACGAACGCTGGCGGCAGGCCTAACACA
>CAYGNI010000042.1:5414-16179 GCA_964351195.1 uncultured Micavibrio sp. | reverse complement strand
CCCGGTACGGGTAAAACGCTTGTGGCGCGCGCAGTTGCGGGCGAAGCGAATGTGCCGTTCTTCACGATTTCGGGTTCCGATTTCGTGGAAATGTTTGTCGGGGTTGGTGCGAGCCGCGTTCGCGACATGTTCGAACAAGGCAAGAAGAATGCGCCGTGTATTATCTTTATCGACGAGATTGATGCGGTCGGGCGTCACCGCGGTGCCGGGCTTGGCGGCGGCAATGACGAGCGCGAGCAGACGTTGAACCAATTGCTGGTTGAAATGGACGGGTTTGAATCCAACGAAGGTGTTATCATTTTGGCGGCGACGAACCGTCCGGATGTTCTGGACCCGGCTTTGCTCCGCCCCGGGCGTTTTGACCGTCAGATTGTGGTGCCTTTGCCCGATATCAAAGGGCGGGACAAAATTTTGCAGGTGCATATGAAGAAGGTGCCTTTGGCCAATAATGTAAACCCGACGGTGATTGCACGCGGAACGCCCGGCTTTAGCGGTGCGGATCTGGCGAATTTGGTTAATGAAGCGGCTCTGCATGCGGCGCGCAAAGGGAAACGCGTTGTTGGGATGGAAGAGTTTGAGGACGCCAAGGACAAGGTTTTGATGGGCGCGGAGCGCAAATCTATGGTGATGAGCGAGGATGAGAAGAAGCTTACGGCTTATCACGAGGCCGGTCATGCGCTGGTGGGGATGCATGAGCCTGCAAGCGATCCAATCCATAAGGCGACGATTGTGCCGCGCGGGCGGGCGCTGGGGGTTGTTATGCGCCTTCCTGAAAATGACCGTTTGTCGATGAGCCGAGAGAAGCTACATGCGGATCTGGCAGTGGCGATGGGTGGCCGTGTGGCCGAAGAGATTATCTTTGGTTATGATAAAGTTACGACGGGCGCATCGAGCGATATTTCGCAGGCGACCAATATTGCACGCAAGATGGTAACCGAGTGGGGGTTGTCCGATAAGCTAGGCACGATCCGCTATGCGCAGGAGCAAGAAGAGGTTTTCTTGGGGCATTCTGTGACGCAAACCAAAAATATGTCCGATGACACGGCGGCGACAGTTGACGCCGAGGTGCGCCGCATCGTGGAGCAGGGCTATAACCGCGCGAAGCAGATTTTGACCGAGAACCTTGATGATCTGCATAAGCTGGCGAAGGCTTTATTGGAATATGAATTGCTGTCCGGGGATGAGATCAAAGCGGTTTTGCGCGGTGAGCGTATTATTCGGGATGATGTGGATGACACGCCGGATGACAAGCCGAAATCATCTGTGCCGTCTTCTTCGGGCGGTGCGGCCGGCGGGGAAGTTCCGCAAGGGGCTTAAGTAGCGCATGACACGCAAATATTTCGGAACAGATGGGATACGCGGGCGAGCGAATACGCCGCCGATGAGCGCGGAGATTGCTTTGAAAGTGGCGATGGCGACGGCGCTTGTTTTGCGTGAGCGTCATCCGGGGCATCCCACGGACCGGGTTGTGATCGGGAAGGATACGCGGCTGTCGTGTTATATGCTGGAGCAGGCGATGACGGCGGGTTTCCTCTCGATGGGGATGGATGTGATTTTGACCGGTCCTATTCCCACGCCGGGGATTGCGATGTTGACGCGCTCGCTGCGCTGCGATGTCGGGGTGATGATTTCGGCGTCTCACAATGCTTTTGAAGATAACGGGATTAAGCTGTTCGGTGCGGATAGCTATAAGTTGCCCGATGAGGTTGAGGCGGAGATTGAAGCGCGGTTGGAAGGTGATTTGACGGCTGAGCTCGCGTTGCCGGGTGATTTGGGGAAGGCGGCGCGGCTGGATGACGCGATTGGGCGTTATTCCGAATTTGTGAAGCGTGCGAGTTTGCCGCGCGGGTCTTCTCTGGAAGGGATGAAAATTGTCGTCGATTGCGCGAATGGCGCGGCGTATAAGGTTGCACCTCAGGTTCTGTGGGAGCTGGAGGCGGATGTGATTGCTATTGGCGTGTCGCCGAACGGGCGAAATATCAATGAAGGATGCGGAGCGACTGCGACGGAAGGCTTGCAGAAGGCTGTGGTTGATAACGGCGCGGATATCGGGATTGCTCTGGACGGTGATGCGGACCGGTTGATCATGGTTGATGAAAAGGGTGAGCGCATTGACGGTGATCAGCTTATGGCGGCTTTGGCCGTGTCGATGAAGGCAGAGGGCAGCCTCAATGGTAATACGCTGGTTTCGACTGTGATGTCGAATTTGGGGTTGGAACGGTTTTTAGAGAGTCAGGGCATTGCCATGAAGCGCACGAATGTCGGGGATCGCTATGTTGTTGAGGCGATGCGGGAAGGCGACTTTAACCTCGGCGGGGAACAATCGGGGCATATTGTGCTGTCTGATACCTCGACGACGGGGGATGGACTCTTGGCGGCATTGCAGATTTTGATGATTGTGAAGCAATCGGGGAAGGCGGCGAGCGCGGCTTTGAGCATGTTCACACCGTTGCCGCAGATTTTGAAAAATGTGCGTTTCGAGGCGGGTGCGCCGCTCGATGATAAAAGCGTGCAAGAGGCGATTGCCAAGGCCGAGGAGAGTCTTGCGAATGACGGGCGGCTTTTGGTGCGCGCCAGCGGGACGGAGCCTGTTATCCGCGTGATGGCGGAAGGCGGTGATGCGGCGCGTGTGGAGGCGGTTGTGGATTCGGTGTGTGATGCGGTCACCCGAGCTGCAAGCTAGCTTTAAATTGACTTTCTTGATGTGTGTCTCTATCCCTTAAAACTATGAATAATAATGCGAAATCACAGGGCTTGCTCCCAAAAGGGTTTGAAGATTTGTTGCCGCCGGATGCGGAAGGCGAAGCGCAGGCTATTGCCGGGCTGATGGCTGTTTTTGCCGAGGGTGGGTATCAGCGTATTAAGCCGCCGCTGATGGAGTTTGAAGAGAGTATGCTGGGCGGCGGGCCGGGTGCTTCGCTGTCTGATCAAACCTTCCGTGTCATGGATAAGGAGACGGGCAAGATGCTGGCGCTACGCTCGGATATCACGCCGCAGATTGCGCGGATTGTTTCCTCGCGTTTACAGGATGTGCCGCGACCTCTGCGTCTTTCTTATGCGAATGATGTTGTACGCATTAGCGGAAGTCAGCAGCGCACGTTGCGCCAATTCTGCCAGGTTGGGTGTGAGCTTATTGGTGACGGGTCGGATGCGGATTTGGTGGAAGTTATTACAATGGCGGCACAGGGTTTGCAGGCGATTGGCGTGAAAGGGGTTTCATTTGATTTCACATTGCCGTGTATTTTTGAAGAGATTTTGAAGGCGGCGGGCATTGATCGCAGCGGGATTGATTCCCTGCGCGCGCAGTTATCGGGCGATGTAGAAAAGGCCGTTGCGGCGCTCAAAGGTCTTGGGCTGCAGGATAAGGCGATGCAGGATGTTGAGCGCCTCGAAAAGATTTTGTCTTCCAAGGCTTTGCGGGGATTGGATGATGTGCGTTTTACGGTTGATCCGCTCGAGACGAGAGGATTTGAATATCACAGAGGGATTGCGTTTACGATTTTTGCGAAAAAAGTGAACGGAGAGCTTGGTCGCGGTGGTTGTTATGCGCTAGGATCGGAACCTCTAGCGAGTGGTTTCACACTTTATATGGATACTGTTAGACAGGCCAGAAAGGGTATTTAATGGCGAATGTAGCCGTGATCGGATCCCAGTGGGGTGATGAGGGTAAGGGTAAGATTGTTGATTGGCTCTCCTCCCGCGCCGATGTCGTTGTTCGTTTCCAAGGCGGGCATAATGCCGGTCATACGCTGGTCATTGATGGTGTGACGTATAAGCTGCATCTGTTGCCTTCCGGTATTGTTCGTAAATCCAAGCTTTCGATTATCGGGAACGGCGTTGTCGTTGATCCGTGGGCATTGATGGAAGAGATCAAGAAGATTGAAGCGCAGGGTGTTGCGGTTGGTCCTGATAAGCTGAAGATAGCGGAGAATGTACCGTTGATTTTGCCAGTGCATTCGGCGCTGGATCAGGCGATGGAAGCGGCGCGCGGTAAGAAGGCGATTGGTACGACAGGGCGCGGGATTGGTCCGGCATACGAGGATAAGATTGCGCGGCGCGCGATAAGGCTGTGTGATCTGGAGTATCCTGATTTGCTCAAGGAAAAGCTGGAGCGGATGTTGTTTCATCACAATGCACTGCTTAAGGGGCTTGGCGCAGAGGAAGTTTCAGGGGATGAGATTTTTGACAAGCTGATGGCGGTGAAGGATCAGATTCTGCCGTATAAGGCTGTGGTGTGGAAGATTTTGGATGAAGCACGCAAAGCAGGCAAGAGGATTTTGTTCGAAGGTGCACAAGGGATGATGCTGGATGTGGATCACGGGACGTATCCGTATGTGACGTCATCAAATATGGCGGCGGCGCAGGCGGCAACCGGTTCGGGCGTGGGGCCGGATGCGGTGAATTATGTGCTGGGGATTACCAAGGCGTATACGACCCGCGTGGGCGAGGGGCCTTTCCCGACCGAGCAGGATAACGAGGTTGGGCAGCATCTTGGTGAAAAGGGCCATGAGTTCGGTACGACGACAGGGCGTAAGCGCCGCTGCGGGTGGTTTGATGCGGCGATTGTGCGCCAGACCATTAAGCTTGGTGGGATTACCGGGATTGCTTTGACGAAGCTGGATGTTCTGGACGGGATGGAAGAGCTTAAAATCTGTATAGGCTATAAGCTTGATGGCAAGGAGATTGACTATCTTCCTGCATCGCAAGCGGAGCAAACGGCGGTGGAGCCCATTTATGAAACTATGGACGGTTGGAGCGAGAGCACGTATGGAGCGCGGAGCTGGGCGGATTTACCGGCGAATGCCGTGAAATATGTGAAGCATATTGAGGAGCTTATTGGTGCGCCGGTGACCCTGCTTTCAACCAGCCCTGAGCGCGATGACACAATTCTCATGCAGGACCCCTTTCAGGGCTAGGCTCTAGGCGTTTTACTTTTCCTCAAATCGGCATTAAGATAAAATTTGTATTCGCTATCGTGTAATGCGGGCGGATTTTCCTATCTTGTCTCCTCATTGTGGCCCTCATGACTGAAAAACAGCTTCAAGAAACAGATGATGAAAAACAGACTCCTCAAGAAGGAGATGAAGATGCTGTCAAAAATGGGAAGAAGATTGACAAAAACATCAAAGATAAAAAGGTTGATGGCAATTCCTTGAGTGCTGTTTTAGGCGATTACCAGATATATTGTGGTGAGGCTTTACCACAATACAATGTGGCGGAGAATAAAGCTTATAGAGCTGTTATGTCCAAAGCGGATTCAGGTGAGTCTTTATTTGCGATTGTGTGTGAGAGGCACGTGCTTCCGCGCCGGAAGGCGGCGGGAAAATACACGGCGATAGTGAATCCAAATTTGGTGTTTCTTATGACGTCAGGGAAGGTTTACTGGCCACCTGCGCGTCAAGAGCGTTTTGTCTTTATTTACAAAGATACTCTCGGCAAGGTTTTGTTGAAACCTGATGCTCCTCTGGCGATGGGGTGGCGGCAGGAAGCTGTTCTTGAAACTGTCCTTCATCCTATGGTGCAGGTGTTGCAGGATTTTCGTGACCGTGATTTCTATCATGGGGCAATCCGCCCCAGTAACATGTTTGAGAGCAGGATCAGTCAAACCCCCAAGTTGGTTGTTTTGGGTGATTGTTTATCGATGCCGCCGGCGTACACGCAGCCTGCTGTTTATGAAACCATTGAGCGTTCCATGGCCAATCCGATTTCCAGAGGGCTTGGTGCACTGGCCGATGATCTTTATTCTTTCGGGGTTACTTTGGCGGTGTTTATGCGCACTACGGACCCGCTTGAAGGCCTTACCGATGAACAGATTATCCGGGAAAAAATTAGGCATGGAAGCTATGCTGCCATTACTGGTAAGGACCGTTTTAAGGGTTCTATTTTGGAGCTTTTGCGCGGGTTGTTACATGATGATCCTTCGCAACGCTGGACGATTGATGAAATCCTGGTGTGGATGGATGGCCGCCGATTAAGCCCTAAGCAGGCAATTAAGCATAAAAAGGCAACGCGGCCGATGTCATTTGCGGGAGAGAAATATCTTTATTTGCCCGTGCTGACCACAGCTATTGCAAAGTATCCTACAGAGACGGCGAAGGTTGTCGAAGACGGTTCTTTGGAACAATGGTTGGAGCGGTCACTTGAGGATGATGATACTGTCGAGAAAATGCAGCAGGGTGTGACTGTGTCTTCTGATGGTGGCAAAGGGACGGGCTATGCAGAGCGGCTTGCGGCCAATCTTTCTTCAGTATTTGATACTATGGCACCTGTGCGTTTCAGAGGGTTAAGTATGATGGGTGACGGGATTGGGAATGCGCTCTGTAATGCGGTTGCCACCAAGCAGGACGTTAAACCATTCATTGATTTCTTTCTACAAGGCGTGGCCATGCATTGGATCAATAATAGCGAAAACCCTAATATGGATGTTGGGGCGCTTATCAGTAAATTTGATAGTTGTCGTAGTTCATTGAGGCAGAGTAAGAGCGGATTCGGCTTAGAGCGATGCTTATATACGCTGTCCTCGGATGCGCCATGTTTGTCGCCTAAGTTGGAAGACTACATCGTCTCTAACCCAGAAGATATGATGTATGCCTTTGAAGATCTTTGTGAAAAGGGGGATTCTCCGGCATTTTTTCTGGATCGGCATAGTATTGCGTTCCTGTCGGTGAATGATTCAAAGTCGATTGACAGTTTCCTTTTTGATTTGAATGCTCCGGAAGAATACAAACGCGTGATTGCAGAGCTCAAGTGTCTATCGAATATTCAGAAGCGCTCAAAAATGCCGAAATTCCCACATATTGGAAAGACGTTTTTAGATTCTTTGCCATGTGTTTTTGAGCGTTTTCATGATCAGGAGCTTAAAGAAAAGGTTCAAAAAGAAGCGGAGCAGGCGGCACAACAAGGAGATCTCACCAGAATGTTGGCGGCCGTGAATAGCCGCGAGACACAAGATAAGGATTTTCAGGCATTCAGGCGCGCGATGGTTGAGTTTTCTGATTTGCGGGAAGAATATGCGCATCTAGAAAAACAGCTCGCGAATGAAAAAGCATTTGGAAAGACGACAGGGCGTGAGATTTCCGCACTTATATCTGGTGCTATTGCACTTTTGACGATCGCGGTTACGACTTTCATGTTCTTTACGGATAAGTGAGGATTTGGGTTTTGGCTAAAAAGAAAAAATCTTCTAAAGGCAACGCACTTCGTGGATATCTTCTGTTAATCATGGGGTTGATGACGGCCATCGTTTTTTTACCGACAACGTTTTTGCTGATCTTTGCGCTGTTGCCGACGACTGTCGCTGCGTTTGTGGACCGCTCAAAACGCAAGACAAAAGCGATGACTGTCGGGGCGATGAATTTGGCGGGCGCGGCTCCATTTGTTCTTGAGCTTTGGATGCATGGAAATAAGTTTGATAAGGCGGTCGACATTATCATCGATCCGAAGGCTATCATTGTGATTTATGCAGCGGCGGCTGTGGGGTATCTGATTGATTGGTCGATGACAGGCATTATTGCCAATGTATTGGTGCAAAGAGGACATCAACGTAAGAAGGACATAATCAAGCGTCAAAAAGAGCTTATTTCGCGTTGGGGCGAAGAGGTGACGGGTGATGTTATGCTGGATGAACACGGTTTTAGGTTAGAGCCTGCCGGAGAGCCAGATGAGGGAGTATAGGTCTTGGGTTCTTTAGTTTCTAATTTTAAGTGTTTTTTTAACTTTTCGTGGGACAATTATAATTGGTTAGGTGGGTTATACGACTTTTGTATAACGACTTGTTATTCACGGCGGATTTTGTAACCGCTTTTTTTATGCGCGAAAACAAGAACGAATTAAAGATAAATGTGGGTTAAATTTTTTAGAAGCTGGTTTGTCAAAAAAGAAGGAACGACTGCGGTTGAGTTCAGTCTTCTGGCTATTCCCTATATTATGCTGACTGTTGGAATTATTGAGTTTTCTATTAGTTTTGCTTCGGCAACGTTGCTTGAGGCTGCTACTAGCTCTGCTGCGCGGATGATCCGCACGGGTGAACTACAGGAAGCGGCGGCTGATCCTGAAGAGGCGTTTCGTGAAGCGCTTTGTGATTATGCGACGGTTCTCATTAATTGTAATGAAATTGAATTAGAGGTGCAGACCTTGTCGAGTTTTAGTGATTTCGACTCGATGGCGGCGCAATTTGATGAAGACGGTAATATGGTTTCGCGCGGATTTGATGCCGGCGGTTCCAGTGATCGTGTTTTGATCCGTGTTTCTTATGTTTATAACGTTATGACTCCGTTTGTTGGTCAATTGCTGGCGGGCGCGGACGGGTCATTATTGTTTATGTCGACGATTGTTTTACAAACAGAGCCATATGATTTTGAGGAGAGTGTGTAGCGATGATTACGCGTTTTCTTAGATCGTGCTATCAATCCTGGGCCTATGCAAAAGACGGTGTGGCTGCTACGGAAGCGGCTTTGGTGTTTCCGATTTTGGCAGTTTTATTGTTAGGCACGTATGATTACGGGAATGCGGTTGTTGTGAATAACAAGGTTATTCGTGCCTCACAAGTTACTGCCGATCTGATTACCAGAGACCGCAGCGTTGATACGACGATGATCAATGAGGCTATTCGTGCGGGTGAGCTTTCTTTACAGCCATACGGTGTTGCAAGTTATGGTGTTGATATTGTTAGTGTGCGCTTCAATGAAGACTCAGAGGCGATTATAGAATGGCGCGAAACACGGAACATGACCGCGAGCAGTGATATTCTTGATACGGTAGAACCACTCGCAGAGCCAAATAATGGTGTTGTCATTGTTACAATCCAATATCAATATGATCCCCTATTTGCCGGGTTCTCGATGGGGTCTTTATCTTTTGATACAATGTCCATGCAAGAGAGAGCTTTTGCAAGAGGACGTAGAACTGCGGTTGTAAGCCGCATATAAAACCGACTTATAAGGGTGGTGCAAATGACTCAATCAATGAAAAATTCATACAACGTTTTCAAGCAATATTTTATAAACATTAACGGGGCGATTGCGATTGCTTTTGCAATTATGGCGCCTGTCGTTGTGGGTGCAGCAGGTATGGCCGTTGATTACTCACAGGCTTATCTGGTCCAACAGCGTTTGGGGCAGGCCATCGATGCTGCGGCTTTGGCAGCGGCGGCGCAGGCGACCTCTCAGGCAGAGGTCGAGCAGAAAGTCAATGAGTTCTTTGATCTGAACTATCCTGAAGAAAAACTGGGTATTACCTTTGAGCCTGAAGTTGTGGTAAATGGTGATCAGATTACTGTTTCCGGCTATGCATATTACACTACATTTTTTCTTCGATTGATTGGCATTGAAGAGATTAATGTTGATGTGCAGACGACTGTGCAGCGAGAGGTTGGCGGGATTGAAGCTGCGTTGGTTTTGGATGTCACCGGTTCTATGTCTGGTTCTAAAATTCAGGCACTCAGAGATGCTACAGAAAGTTTTATCAATGTGATTTTCTCGCGTGTGACAAATCCGGATTATCTGAAGGTTGCTTTGGTACCGTATGCGGTGACTGTGAACCTTGGAAGCGAAGCGCCTGATTTTGTGAACTCGCCTTATGTCCCGGGACGCCCTGGTGTGGGTTATAGTGCAACAGAGGCAATGCAGTGGCGCGGGTGCGTTATGGCGCGTGATTATCCCTATGATACTAATGATGCCAGTACGGCTGAAGGTGGGTATTGGGACGCATATTGGTGGGAGCACACAGCTGATGACACTATTAATAATTATTGGGACCCTTTTCAGGGTGGTTCTTTGAATCTTCCTTATGGTCAGTGTAATAACCGCCGTACTCCGAATTTGGGGTGTCCGGTTGATAACCCGATCGTGCCTTTGACGAATGATCAGGATGCATTGCTGGAAGCGGCAGACAATATTGTTTATTGGTGTCGCGGCGGTACGCTTGGCAATATCGGTATGAGTTGGGGGTGGCGCGTTTTGTCACCAGAGCCACCGTTCACTCAGGGTAAAGAGTACGAAAACCCATTCTGGCGTAAGGCGATTATCATGATGACAGACGGTGAAAATCAACTTTGGAAAAAGCCTGACATTCAAACATCTTCAGATTATTCACCTTATGGTTATATTGAAGATGGTGTTTTAGGAACAACAAGTCGTAATGTGGGTCTTGATGTTGTTAATAGTAGATTTCTTGAAACATGCGAGATGGTAAAGAGCTTGGGTATTACTGTTTATACTGTGACTTTTGGTAGTAGTATTATTGGTAAGCCATCAGAACAAAAGTATATTGATTGTGCGACTGATGAAACAAAGTACTATCCCGCTGCAACGAATGAAGAATTGGTTGAGGCTTTTACAGAGATTAGCCGTGAACTCTCTAATCTACGGATTTCACAGTAAAATAGTATAAATTGTTAGATTTTGTGTGTTTTACTTGCTTTCATAAGTATTAAAAGTAGAGGAAAAAATTTTCATAAAATTTTATTGAGTTGTGTGTTGATTTACGAGCATTTTTTCTTTAAAATTACTACTGTTTGCTGCGTAACTTAACCTTCCTTTAAACATAATTCGATATTCTATAAAGAGTAACGGTTGGGACTTCGAAATCCTTTTTTGAAGTATGGGTTAAACCGAAAATCAAAAATCTTATTAAGGAGATGAACTATGATTAAATTGCTTGCTTTGAAAGATGTCTATGTAAAGAACATTGATGGCGCGACAGCTATCGAATATGGTCTGATTGCTGCTGGTATATCATTGGCTATTGTTGCTGCTGTTTTCACATT
>CAYGNI010000042.1:0-5314 GCA_964351195.1 uncultured Micavibrio sp. | reverse complement strand
TTGGCTATTGTTGCTGCTGTTTTCACATTCGGTGATGGTTTAACATCTGTTTATGATGCTATGCTACCTGCGATGACTAATGTTAATGCAGAGATAGTATTAGATAATTAAGCTAAACCTCTTGAGGGGCAATTATGATTTTTCTTATCTTGTTTTTAATGTTTTCTTTTGCCGCACTTAGTATGGGGCTGATGGCGGCTGTGTCTGATTATCGAGGCATGACGATTCCAAATTTATACAGTCTATTGATTTTTGGTGCCTTTATTTTGTGCTATGCGGCACTTTCGGCCGGTGGGTATGCCGACGATGTTTTTGCGCCGCCGCTGGCACATGGTTTTGCATTTTTGAGCGTCTTTGTTACAACTCTGGTTTTATTTTTTATTGGTGTTTGGGGAGGCGGTGATCAAAAGCTGATTAGCGCTTTTTCTGTTTGGTTCGGTTTTCACGGCCTTGCGGTGTTCTTGGTTTACACAGCTCTTTTTGGTGGTTTGCTCGCCGTTGTCGCGCTTGTTTTGCGCAAATGGAAGCCTGTAGAGGCGCCTGCCAAGGGAAGCTGGGTGGATCAGGTCCAGTCCGGTGAAGGCAAGGTTCCTTATGGAATTGCTATTAGTCTTGGCGCGCTAGCATCTTTCTTCAAAATAGGGTACTTTAGTGCTGATACGTTGCGTATTTTTTTCTGAGTTTCTTCCCATATTCTTGTTCACGGATTCTTAACCAATAACAGGCATTATTAAAGTTGAGGTTATCTATGGCCTTGATTCTATGTCAATTAAATAGTGCATCTGCTGCGTATTCATACAGTCCTTAAGTTCTTTGCTAAGAGGTTTTAGATGAATAAAAATATTTTAATTGTGCTTGGTGGAGCTGTGCTTGTTGCTGTGCTTGTGGCTGTTTTGGTGCAGGTGATGATTGGCGGCAATAAGGCTGAGCCTGTGGTTGTCCAGGAGGCAAAAGCTCAAATTTTAGTTGCGGCGCAGGATCTTAAAATTGGGGCAGAGCTTAAGGAGGGTGATTTGCGTTGGCAGGAGTGGCCGGAGAATAGTCTTTTTCCTGGTGCGGTGCGTAGGGTGGATGACTTAGAGCCTTCCAAGGCCCTTGAGGGGCGTTTGGCGCGTGATGTGGCCAAAGGTGAGCCGGTCATGAAGAGCGCGCTTTTGGGGCAATCTAAAGGGAATTTTGTGGCGGCCAGCCTTGATCCCGGCATGCGGGCTATTGCTATTAATGTGGGGGCTTCCAACATGGTGGCCGGTTTTATCGGGCCCGGTGATTTTGTCGATATTATTTTGACATATAAAGAAAACATTCAAACGAATGATGAAGATCCGCGTGTTCAGGAGATGATCCAGAAGAATTTAGACAAAATGGCGACTGAAACCATTTTGCAGAATGTTAAAGTTTTGGCTGTTGACCAGATGGCGCAGCGTACAGAAGAGGACAAGGTAAAGGTCGGTAAGACCGTGACTTTGGCTGTTAGTGCGCAGAATGCGGAGCGTCTGGCGCTCGCTTCTCAGCTTGGGGAGCTTAATCTTGTGCTTCGTGGTGTAGGGGATGATCAGGTGGCTGAGAAAAAATGGCCGACCGTTTCAGATGCCCGTTTGACATCTATGGGAGATGAGATTTTTGACGAATACGAGAAAATGAAAAAGGATACTAGTATTCAACCTAATATTGTGAGAATCTATAACGGAAACGCCGTTCAGGTCGTTCCCGCCAAGTAATTTATCTCTTTTTTTAATCTAACTACTTCTTACTGCGTAACCAACCGAAAGTGATTGTAATGATCAAGTTGTCCACATATATGCATTTCGCAAGATCTTTGTTTCTTATTACAACGGTCTTTGTCTTGCTGGTTGTTCCTGTTGTTGGCGTGATGGCGGCAAAAGGCGATCTTGATGATGCTGTGATGATGGCAGGGATGAAAGCCCATGCGCCGTTGTCTGTCACGCTTGGCAAGGCTGAGCTTATTGACGTGAATGGCTCTGTTGCTGATGTGTTGGTTGCGGACCCCAGTTTGATTGATGTGATGGCGATCCAATCAAACCGGCTTTATGTTGTTGGTTTGGCTGTTGGGGATACCAATATCATTGTTCTAGATGATGCGGGCGACATTGTTAAGCGTCTTGATATCCATGTGTCATACGATTTACAGGCTATTCAGGCTTTGGTTGAAGAGTTATTTCCCGAAGAGCATGTCGCTGTGCGTTCTATCCATGACCAGATTCTTTTGACAGGTAAGGTTTCCAGCGCAGAGAGATCTTCTAAGATTGCGAATGTTGTTGCGCATTATGTATCTGATTTGACCGATGATACGGGTACGGTTGATGAGCTTATTTCCAATTTGCTTGAAGTGCGTGGGGAGCAGCAAGTGATGCTGCAAGTCAAGATTGTTGAAGCGTCCCGTAATGTTTTGAGTGAGCTTGGACTTGAAACAAGCTTTAACAGCCCTGTTGTCAGCACGTTTAACAGAAATGGCACAGACTCTCTCAGTCTTGTAGGTGCGGTTGGGTTGTCTGAAGACCCGGTGGCTTCCTTGGCCGGGGCGTTTGATCCGAATGCGCTGGGTATTGGTCCGATTGATGTGTTGCTGGAAGCTTTGGAGCAGGAGAGCCTCGCTAATATTCTGGCGGAGCCTAATTTGACCGCTGTTTCAGGTGAGCAAGCCGGCTTTCTTGCCGGTGGTGAGTTTCCCGTTCCCGTTGGGCGGGACCAGACCGGTAATATTGTGATTGAATTCCGCGAGTTTGGGGTGTCTTTGAATTTCCGTCCTGTTGTGCTTTCCGCTGATCGTATCAGCTTGCAGATGAATACTGAGGTATCTTCGCTTGATTTTGAAAATGCAATTGTTTTGGCCGATTTGACCGTCCCGGGGCTGGATGTTCGCCGCGCGGATACGACCGTTGAAATACCCAGTGGTAATAGTCTTGTGATCGCAGGGCTTCTACAATCTGAAGCGGTTAAGGGTATGTCTGGCTTGCCGGGGATTAGTAAAACCCCTGTTTTGGGTGATTTAGTATCCTCGGATAGCTTTCAGCGCTCTGAGACTGAACTTGTGGTGATTGTGACACCGTTTTTGGTTGAGGCGTATAAGGAAGTTGATAAGGCGGAGCAGATTCCAAAGCAAAAGAACAATCCGCTTGCGAATTCATTTGCGATGAATATTCGCCGTACATATGAAATTGAAGATCAGGAAATCTTTGATGGTAACAACGCATTTGGATATTTGCTGGATTAGGGGATTTTGAGCATGGCCTATCAAAACATTATCAGGACAGCAATTATAGCACTTTCAGTTGTAGGGCTTTCAGCATGTGAACATGTTGTGCACGAACCTACGAAGATTACAGATAAGCGCGCGCAGGTTGTTGAAGATAAAGTATTTGAACAAATGCCGGCTCAGCTTATGGATAAAAATATAGTTGATACCATGGTGCAGCATTATACGCGCTATGGTGATGGGGCCATTGATTTAAGTGTGACATATGACCCGCGCTCTAAAACAGCCACGGCGATGCACGCCAGCAGCGAGGTTGCTCGTATAGCGCAACTGTTTGCAGAGAGTGGTTTACGGACAAGTAGTGCTAATATTATTCCCGTTAAAGACCAGGGTGAGCAAATGAACGCTCTTGTCTCGTACTCGTCTTTTGAGGCGATCGCGCCGGAAGATTGTGAAGTTATGCCGGGTATGACCAACCGCAATATTGAGCCTGAAGAAGATTATGAGTTGGGATGCACACTAGAGACAGTTTTTGCCAAACAAATAGCGCGGCCGAAAGATTTGGCTGGACGCACCGCCGCGACAGGCGATCATGACGGGCGCCGTGCATCGAATGTTTTGGAAGGTTATAGATCTGGTGTTCCCAATGAGCCTTTGGCTGGCGAAAACGCCTCTGAATAAAGCCAATTTTCTTTGTTAAGCCCTCAGATTATTAATCTTTCGTAAGGAATATTTGATACAATATGTGTCGGGTTTAAGGCCCTGCTAATATTAATAAAAGAGAGTGCGCGAGAGACATAATTATGAGCGAAGTTGAGAACCAACTCACGTCGATATTATTGCCGGAATCCACTATTACTGTGTTTTCAAATGATGAAGACACCCTTAATGCTGCTGGTAGTCTTGAGCATGACTGGCGTTTTGCGCGTGTCAGTCTTCAGGTTGAAAAGGGCGATATTGTCACGGCGGCGGCGCTGTATGCTGAGCATAGTTCGCCCAATCTTCTGATCATTCAGACTGAGACAATTGATGAGGCGTTTACCGATAAGCTTGAGGGGTTGGCTGCGAATTGTGATGAAGGTACGGCGGCCGTTGTTATTGGTCCTGTGAATGATGTGAACTTGTATCGCCGTATGATTGATATGGGGATCAGTGATTATCTTGTGAAGCCCGTTGATGCGCCTGTTTTATCCGATGTGATGGCGCGCAGTTTAATAGAGCGTTTGGGCGTCACAGGAAGCCGCCTGATTGCGTTCATCGGTGCGAAGGGTGGTGTGGGGACTTCGATCCTTGCGCAGGCTACAGCGAGCGGTATTGCCGATATTCTGGGACAGAAAACGATTTTGCTCGATGCGTGTGGTGGTTGGTCTACAATGAGTGTTGGTCTTGGGTTTGAACCGGCGACGACGTTGGCGGAGGCTGTGAAAGCGGCGATGAACAATGAAGAAGATAATTTGAACCGTATGCTGCATAAGGTGAGCGACAAGCTTTCCGTTTTGGCTAGCGGCGGGGATGTGATGCTGGAATCCAATGTCAGTGATGACCAGCTGGAGGTTTTGGTGGATATGCTGATGGTGAAATATCCGGTTGTTGTTGTTGATCTTTCGCAGGCGCCGGAAGCGCTTAAGAAGGTAGTTTTGTCCAAGGCAAACCAGATCAATGTTGTGTCTGCGCAGAACCTTCCATCTTTGCGTCAGGGGCGATCATTGGTGCACGAAATCAAGGAAATCAGAGGTGGATCGGATGCCGATATTGAGCTGATTGTGAATATGCAGGGGCTTTCGGCTAAGCATGAGATCGGTAAGGCCGACATTGAGCAGGCGATGGAATTGAAAGTGTCTTCGATTATTGGATTTAATCCGGCTGTGTTTCAGGGCAATGAAAGTGAGAGTAAGCGTTTGACGCTTGATGCGGAAGGACGCGCGATTGTTGAACGTTCTTTGATGCCGGTTGTACAAAAGGTTTTGAATGTTGATGTCGCGAATGATGATGAAACACAGAAAGCTAAAGCCGGCGGTTTTTTTGATAATCTCTTTAAGAACCGTTCTTCGGAAGGATTGATTATTTTTGGGTAGTAGCAGACGGGTTGGCACGTAGCGG
>CAYGNI010000041.1:0-16183 GCA_964351195.1 uncultured Micavibrio sp. | reverse complement strand
ATGAAATCCGCAGACATCATCCACATGGATATGCCCTACAGCGTCGATGAAATCGAAGCCGCAAAATACGAAGTCATGAAGGCCAACGGCCTTGAAAACTGCTACATCCGTGCAGCTGCCTGGCGCGGCGCAGAACAAATGGGGATTGATGTCGGCCAGACCAAAACCCATATGGCCATCGCAGCATGGGATTGGGGCAGCTATTTCGACCCCGAAGTCCGTAAAACCGGTATTTCCCTCAAAAGCACGGATTGGCGAAAACCAAACCCGAACAGCGCCCCCACAGCCGCAAAGACCGCTTCTCTGTATAATCTCAGCTGCATGGTCAAGCTAGAGGTCAAAAAGGCTGGCTTCACGGATGCCCTGATGCTCGATCACGAAGGCTTCGTGGCCGAAAGCACAGGCGCAAATATCTTCCTGATTAAGGACGGCGTCATAAACACGCCCATCGCCGACCGTTTCTTAAACGGCATCACCCGCCAAACGGTGATCCAGATCGCCAAAGACATGGGCATCACGGTCAATGAACGCCGCGTAAAACCCGAAGAACTCGAAGGATTTGATGAAATCTTCCTGACCGGCTCTGCTGCGGAAATCACCCCCGTTGGCAAAATTGATGATATGACCTTCACCCCCGGCCCCATCACCGCACGTCTCCACGACGCCTACACCGCATTGACGCACGATGAATGATTTAAACGTTAAACCGGAATAAAATCACGTCCCCGTCGAGCACCTGATAATCCTTCCCCTCTTGCCGCATTTTCCCAGCATCCTTCGCGGCCTGTTCACCGCCAAGGGAAACATAATCGCTATACGCAATCGTCTCCGCCTTAATAAACCCTTTTTCAAAATCGGTATGAATGACGCCCGCCGCTTCCGGCGCTTTCGCCCCAACGCGCACAGTCCACGCCCGCGCTTCCTTTGGCCCGACGGTAAAATACGTCTGCAGCCCCAAAAGCTTGAACCCGGCCTTAATAATCTTATCCAGACCCGGCTCCGTTAAGCCCATCGTCTCCAGAAACTCTCCCTGCTCACCCTTATCCAGCTGCGCAATTTCGGCCTCCACCGCCGCGCTGATAACAACGCTTTGCGCGCCCTGCGCTGCTGCCATTGCCTCGACCTTGGCGCTCAAATCATTCCCGCTCGCCGCATCGTCTTCCGACACATTGCACACATACAAAATCGGCTTAGCCGTCAAAAGCTGCAATCCCTTAAACGCCCGTCGCTCATCTGCATCATCACCAACGCTCACGCTGCGCGCAGGCTTGCCATTATCCAAAGCCGCTTTCACCTTCTCGGCAATCTCAAGGCTCAGCTTGGCTTCTTTATCCGCCCCGCGCGCTTTCTTCTGCAAATTGGTAATTTGCCGCTCCAAGCTCTCCAGATCCGCCAGCATAAGCTCGGTCTCAATCGTCTCCGCATCACGGATCGGATCAACACTGCCATCCACATGCGTAATATCGGAATCCTCAAAACACCGCAGAACATGGAGTATCGCATCCGTATCGCGAATATTGGACAAGAACTGGTTCCCCAGACCCTCGCCCTTTGACGCACCCTTCACAAGTCCCGCAATATCCACAAACTCCAACTGCGCAGGCACAATCTTTGCCGACTTGCCGATCTTCGCAATTTCATCCAACCGCGCATCCGGCACCGCAACCTTGCCCGTATTCGGCTCAATCGTACAAAATGGAAAATTCGCCGCCTGCGCAGCCTGCGTAGCCGTTAAAGCATTGAAAAGAGTGGATTTCCCAACATTCGGCAACCCCACAATCCCGCAATTAAAACTCATATTTTATCCCTTTATATCCTCTGACACCCGCGTCATGTAATCATCCACATTATTCTCAAGCAATAAGCTTATATGCTTTGCCGCGCTGGGGATCAAGCGCTCTAACCATCCCTGCTCCGACTTTGCAAAATCACTCAAAACATAACCACTCACCCGGCTCTTATCCCCCGGATGCCCAATCCCCAAACGCACCCGCACAAAATTGGGCGTACCCAAATGCACCTGCGCGGATTTAAGCCCGTTATGCCCGGCCACGCCGCCACCGACCTTCATCCGAACCTTCCCAGGCTCGAGGTCCAACTCATCATGAAATATTACGATACGCGCTGGATCGATCTTATAAAATTTAACAGCCTTTCCAATCGCTTGACCGGATTCATTCATGTAAGTTTGCGGCTTCAAAAGCACAACCTTATGCTCTCCAATCCGCCCTTCGCTCATCTCACTTTGAAACTTCGCCCGCCACGCCGGAAAACCATAATCGTGCGCCACAGCATCCAAAACCATAAACCCGATATTATGGCGGTTATTCTTATATTTATCCCCCGGGTTCCCTAGCCCTACCAACAACCACATATCACTCGGCTTCCTTTGAAACATTGACCACATACGAGCAAACTACACAAACTGCCTTTCCTGCGAAAGCAGGAATCTCAACCTCATACAAAGATCCCCGCTTACGCGGGGACAACAATGTAGTTTTTTAAGGGTATAAAAAGAAGAAAAGCCTTATTCGCCGGCTTCTTCTTTGGCTTCCTCGCCGCCTTCAGCCGGAGCATCACCGCCCTCACCTTCAGCAGCTTCAGCGCCTTCAGCCGCTTCGCCTTCTTCACCTTCAGCCAATTCAGCTTCAAGATCTTCAATCTTCTTAGGCGCAAGCAATGTCGCAATCGTAAAGTCACGATCATCAATCACTGGCTTCGCACCTTCCGGCAGTTTCGCATCAGAAACCTTAATAGAATCCCCATGCTCCTTACCTTCAAGATCAACTTCAATATGGTCAGGAATGTTCGTCGCCGCACATACAAGCTCAATCGTATAACGCACAACATTCAAAATACCCTTCTCATGCATGCCGGGCGACTTATCTTCATTGATAAATTGCACAGGCACATCAACCGCAATTTTCGTCTTTGCAGTCACGCGCAAGAAATCAATGTGCTCCACAAAATCAGTAACAGGGTGTAGCTGAATATCCCGTGCCAGAACAAGGTGCTTATCATTCCCCGCTTCCAGATCACACAATGTCGTAAACATGTGACCTTTACGGTATTGAACATTGATTGTGTTGGAATCAAGAGCAATCTTAACGGGGTCTTTTTTGTCACCATAGATGACGGCGGGGACTTTCCCTTCGCGGCGAAGTGCACGTGCGGCCCCCTTGCCGGCACGGTCTCGGTTTTCCGCTTTCAAAGCATAATTCTTTGACATAGCTTATTTTCCTTCTTTTATGGGCTAAACTCCAGGGGGATTAAAGCCCGTTAACAATGGCGCAGAATTAAGCAAATTATAGGGGGAAATACAAGCTTTTATTTGAAAAGCGCGGAAATAGAGCGTTCTTCCGAAATCCGGCGCGCAGCCTCACCAATCAAAGACGCAACAGATAATTGCTCGACGCTTTTGGCCTGCATAACGGCATCGGTACCCGCAATACTGTCTGTAATCACCAGCTTTTCCATCGGCGAGGCATCGATTTTATTGACCGCTTCACCCGATAAAACCCCATGCACAACATAGGCATGAACCTCTTTCGCGCCGTTATCCTTAAGGGCCACAGCCGCGTTGCAGAGCGTCCCACCCGAATCCACGATATCATCAACCAAAATACAGATCTTGTCTTTGACATCGCCAATCACATGCATCACTTCCGAAACACCGGCCTTTTCACGCCGTTTATCAATAATGGCCAAATCCGCGCCCAAGCGCTTCGCCAGCGCCCGCGCACGCACAACCCCGCCGACATCGGGCGATACAATAGATATCGTCTCGTCATTAAATGTATGTTCAATATGAGGAACGAATACAGGCGCCGCGATCAGGTTATCAACGGGAATATCAAAGAAACCTTGAATTTGCCCCGCATGCAGCTCCATCGTTAAAACCCGGTCCGCGCCCGCCGCCGTAATCAGATTTGCCACCAATTTGGCTGAAATCGGTGTACGACCGCCTGTTTTGCGATCCTGCCGCGCATATCCGAAATAAGGGATGACCGCCGTAATGCGCTTTGCCGAACCACGGCGCAAAGCATCAATCGCGATCAAGAGCTCCATCAAATGGTCATTAGCCGGAAACGACGTGGATTGTATGAAAAAGCAATCTTCACCGCGGATATTCTCCATGATTTCGACGAACACTTCATTATCGGAAAACCGTTTGATACTGGCTTGAGTCAAGGGAATATCAAGATATGCGGATATCGCCTCCGCAAGAGCTTTATTCGAATTCCCCGCAATTAGTTTCATAAACAACCCTAACCAGTTGGCACATAAACATTGTCATTAAATGAAGGCATCATAAGGAAAACACAATATAAAAATCAACCACCCAGATACAGATTGTTCATTTTTTATCATGGTTTTATCGTAATCACCGATATCTGCCGCCCGTAATCCTTCTCCGAACGATGCGTCGCACGGCGGTAACTAAAAAACTCTTCCTCGTTAAAATAGGTATCAAGATCCTTGATAAAAACATCCTTCATCCCTTGCTTATAAAGCTTAAAAGCGCAATACCCTGCCAAATCAAACATCAAATGACCGGACCGCTTACCAGGTTTAAAAAACCGCTCATTCTCGTCGTCTTCTTGATAAAGCGCATCCGCAAAATCATCCTGAACCTCATAAGAGCTCTGACCGATACAGGGCCCGATACAGGCTTTAAGGCTCTCGCTTGTGGCCCCCAAAGCCTTCATCTGCGAGAGAGTCTCTTCCAAAACACCTTTAAGCGCACCGCCCCACCCGGCATGCGCCGCGCCAATAACGGGCGATCCGTCGCTCTTTTCCCCGTAAAACAAAACGGGCGCACAATCCGCCGTTAAAATACCAAGCGCAAACCCCGGCTGATCCGTGACCATCGCATCCGCCTGCGGTCGCTGCGCATCGCGCCACCCTTCCGTGACCCGCACGCACGCATTCCCATGCACTTGATACAATGTCAAAAGCTGTTCGGGCGCGCACCCCGCAACACCCGCAACCACGCGGCGATTATGGTCCACATGTTCGGGATGGTCATCCGATCCCGGCCCGCAATTCAGCGATGCATAGACATTCTTGCTAACCCCGCCAAATCGCCCAAAAAATCCATGAAAGACGCTTTGCCCCGTAAATCCGGGGATATCATAATAAAGCTTCTCAGAACCCTGCGAGCTTTTCGCCAATGCCATACCGCACTCCCATCACTTTAAATAACGTGCCCATTGCATCGGGATTCACCAAACGATGCAAATCTTTTAAAACATTCGGATCTTTTTCGGATAAAATCTTTGCCCGCACCCCGATGCCAAGCCTTTGTAAAAAAGCGCCTTGCATCAAAACACCATCGACAGCATCACCGGCAATCTGCCCCAACACATCAAAATCCACATGCGATGTTAAATCCGCATCGCCGACATGCGCCAATACATCGCAATATTGATGCTGATAAACCGCCTGAAAACTATCCCCAAATGCTGACTTCAAATGCCCGTAATCAATGATTAACGCCGCGCCGCGCTGCTTCTCAAGCCGCCCACAAAGCGCCTTCATATACGCTTCCCGCTCAGGGGAAACCTCATATATATCGCCCTCTTTTGGCAACGCATTCACGCCGTCCACATCAAAATCTTCATAAATCTCCGCATCACCAAAACCAAACCCGGCACCATCAATATCAACAACCCGCTCACGCCAACCCCCGGACTTCCAGATAACCTGCCGCACAGGCAGCGCATCGAAAAACTCGTTCGCCACCACAATCATCGGACAATCATCAGCAACACGGGATAATGCATCATGCCAAACCGGCTGATACGACTTTAAAGCCTCCCCTTGCATCGCCTTCAAAACCGGACTCGTCTCAATCAAATGCACCGCACACGCATCATGAAATCCGGCCACATTGGCTGTTGCGCGCATCATATCCGCCATCAACGTGCCGCGCCCCGGCCCGCACTCCAACAGCACAAACCGCGAAGGCGATCCCATCTTCATCCACGTATCGGCCACCCACGCCCCAATCATCTCACCGAACATCTGGCTGATTTCCGGCGCGGTTGTGAAATCCCCGCCCCGCCCGAGTGGATCTTTTTTCATGTAATACCCATAGTCAGGATGCGAAAGCGCAAGGGCCATATACCGCTCCAGCCCGATAGGTCCGCGCGCGGCAATCTCACTTTTTATAATATCTGTAAGCGCGCCACTCATGCCTGACGTCTAGCAGAAAAAATAACAATAAGAACACCTGCAAGAACCATCGGCACACATAAAATCTGACCTTGGGAAATCCAATCAAAATAAAGCCCGATCTGCGCATCCGGCTCGCGGAAAAATTCAATAAACGCCCGAAAAATCCCGTAACCCGCCAAAAAGACACCGGACACAATCCCCGGCATGTTGCGGACATGATCATTGCGAATAAGCACCGCCAGAATCAAAAACAGGACAAGCCCTTCCAAAGCCGCTTCATAGAGCTGACTGGGGTGCCTTGGCACATCACCGCCACGCGGGAAAACCATCCCCCATGTTCCATCCGTCGCACGGCCAAACAATTCCCCGTTAATGAAATTCGCAATCCGCCCAAAGAACAACCCAATCGGCACCGCGGCGCACACAATATCCGCCAACCTCAAAAAGCTAAAATCCTTCAACCGCGCATATAAAAACATCGCAGCAATAACGCCCAGCGCCCCGCCGTGAAACGACATCCCGCCTAGCCAGATCTTCAACGCATCCAAAGGCGCACCAAGATAATACATAGGGTTATAAAACAGCACATATCCCAACCGCCCCCCGGCGATCACCCCCAAAATAATCCATGTCAGCACATCATCAATATCGTCGCGGTTGGGACGATGCCCCGCATCAAAACCGGCCAGGCGCAGGCAATACCGCCACCCCAAAACAAACCCCGCCAGATACGCCAGCGCATACCAGCGAATTTGCAAAGGCCCAAGAGACAAGGCGACCGGATCAATATGCGGGAAATCAATGATCATAAGATGTCTTAAACCACACTTTAACAACTTTCAACCACCCTGACGTCATTGCGAGGAGCGAATGCGACGAACATCCAATACCCAACACCACACATATCCACACCCCCATAAAACCCGCAGCCGGATTCATCTTGCGAGTCCCCAAAACCCATGTTACGCAATCCATATCCAGCAAGAGGAAAACCTATGAAAGCCAAAGACAGAATCTTTGACGACATCGCGCAACTGGCGGGCGGCGCAGCGGGAATCATTGGCGGCCTCAGCCAGAACATTCGCGCCGAAATTAAAGCCCGCGTCGAAGAAATGATCGACCGCCTTGATCTTGTGCCGCGCGCCGATTTGGAAGCCCTCGAAGCATCCTTACAAAAAACCCGCAGCGAACAAAAAGAGCTGCGCGATAGAATTCAAACCCTTGAGAAGAAGACGAAAAAGTAAAGCTATATGCACGACCACTTAGACATTTTCGACGAAGAAACAAACCCGCTAGACGGCGTAGAAGATATTCTTGCGGGCTATAATTGGACTTTCAACCGCATGGCCGAAGACGAGCTCACGGTCGAAGTCGCCGGAAAATTCTGTACATACAAACTCTTTTTTATCTGGCAACCCGACATGAACGCCATGCAATTTTGGGCCCAATACGACGTCAAAATTCATGCCGCAAACGCGCTCAAAGCCAGCATAGCCCTTGCCCATATCAATGAAAACCTGTGGATGGGCCATTTTGACATCCCCAAAGACACAAAAACCCCAAGCTTTCGCTACACATATCTTTTAAATAAATCCGCGCACACCATATACGAACCCCTTGAAGAGCTGGTAGACATCGCCCTGACACAATGCGAAAAATTCTACCCCGCTTTCCGCCTGCTATCATTAGAAAATGTCGCAAATGACGAAACCCTGCCCCTTGCGCTCATGGAAACACAAGGCGTATCTTGAGAAAATAAGTAACATGCCTACATATGTCTCCAAACCCGCATCACCCAAACCAAGAGAAAAGGGATCGGATCATGCAAAATAAATATGTCATTACACTCGTAGGGTGCGGCCGCATGGGCGGCGCGATGCTTCGTGGCTGGCTAAACTCCGATATCGACGCTCATTACGTCGTGGTAGAACCAAACGGCGAACCCGAATTTATCAAAAGCGAAGAACGCGTCACTTTCGCCGACTCCGCCCAAGGCATAGCCCAAAGCGCAGCGCAAAGCGATATCTGCATTTTGGCTGTCAAACCCCAGGTCATGAAAGCTATCTGCGAAGTTCTGGCCCCTTTGATCAGCAAAGAATGCCTCATTTTATCCATCGCCGCCGGGCAAACCATCGCCAATTTCGAAAATTACTTCGGTAGCGACCAACCCATTATCCGCGTCATGCCCAACACCCCCGCCGCTATCGGCAAAGGCATGAGCGTCGCCGTTGCAAACCCGCACGCCAGTGATGAGCAAAAAGCCCTCACAACACAAATCCTGGAATGCTCCGGCAAAGCCGAATGGATCGATGATGAAGACCTGATGAACGCCGTCACTGCAGTCTCCGGCAGCGGCCCGGCTTATATTTTCTATTTGATCGAAGCTCTGGCAAAAGCAGGCGAAAATGCAGGGTTAGATCAAAACACCGCCATGACACTGGCTCGTCCAACCGTGGTCGGCAGCGCGGCCTTGGCCGAAAACGATGCCGACACCCCCGCCTCAACATTGCGCGAAAATGTCACCAGCCCGAACGGCACAACACAAGCCGCACTCGATGTTTTGATGGATGGACGTATGCAGGAAATCTTCAATGAAGCCCTTCTCGCCGCCAAGAAACGCGGCGAAGAACTCGCCTAACGCTTGCCAAGGCCGATATCTTTAGCCAAAGCGCTCCTCTTCTCCGCATAATCGGGCGCGACCATGGGATAATCCGCAGGCAATCCCCAGCGTTCCCGATAATCCTCAGGCGACATCCCATAAGCCGTCTTAAGGTGTCTCTTCAACATTTTAAGCTTCTTCCCGTCTTCAAGACAGATAATATATTCGGGAGTCACTGATTTCTTGATGGGAACTGCGGGTTTAGGACGATCCGCATGGACACTGTGATCCGTGTTCACATTGGAAAGCGTTTTATAAACCTGCTCTATCACAGCCGGAATTTCAGCCGCCGGAAGTGTGTTATTAGCGACATAGGACGAAACAATCTCGCTCGTCAACGCCAGCAATTCATCATGAGATGTTGGTTCGGTCATTAAAAAACCCCTTCCTAAAATATACCTAATATTTAGATAGTAACATAAACATGATAAAAACAAGAATAAAACCTTGTTTTACTTTCATTATACTTGCTTTAATTTCCTGGGTGGGTTTTTGGGATGACTTACATCTGGTGCTCGCAAGTAAATAGGGCCAATATTTTGCGTAAAAAACGCCTCCCGCTTTTCATCATCACAAAGCGCCTCAAAAACGCACTCAGGCTCTATCACCTCAAACCCTTCTAAAACCTGCACTTTTTCACCTAATTCTCTCGCATAGCGCCCCACCGCATCCCCAATCACGGGATAATCCAACGGCAAATCCTTTGCAAACGCGGACCGCGCCGCATCGCGCGCAACCCCGTTCTCTCCAAAGACCTGCGCATAATAATCCTGCCGCTTGGTTTCAACCAAAACCATAAAATCGTGATCACACTGCTGTGATGCTCTCAAAGCCAAAGCCTGCAGCGTCGAAACCCCGTAGAGCGGAATATCCAACGCCATCGCCAACGCCTTGGCTGTCGACAATCCAATCCGGATACCCGTAAACGTGCCCGGCCCCAGCGTCGTAATAATCGCATCTAAATCCTCAAACGCGCATCCGCCTTGCGCCAAAACATCCTGCACCATAGGAACAAGCCTCTCCGCTTGGCCGCGCTGGGTCTCGTAATGATCCACATAAGAACGCTTCCCGCGCACATCACAATACGCCGCCACGCACCCGTTCATCGCGCTATCCAAAAATAAAATTTTCGCGTAATCAGCCATAAAAACCTTCCCTTTTCTCCGCAGAACTATAAGGTAATAAAACAATCACACAGTTTTATCGAGTACTTAAATGCTTCGCCACTTATTGATCATATTATGCCTGTGCATCAATGCAGCTAACGCCCATTCCCAAATCCTCGAAGACAAAACCAAAGCCGTCATCCTCGCCTATCAACGCATCGGCGAAGACAGTGTCCCTGAAAGCAATCTGCGAACCGGGCAATTCGAAGAACACATAGAAGAGATCCTGAACGCCGGATACAACGTCATTGCCTTGGATGACCTGCTAATAGCTCTGGAAAGCAAGACGCCCCTGCCCGACAAGACTATCGCAATCACCTTCGAAGGGGGATTCCGCTCTGCCTACGATAACGCCATGCCCGTCTTGCTGGACAACGATCTTCCTTTTGCCGTTTTCTTTTCCACCGGCCTGACGGATCGCGATACAACCATAGACTGGAAAGAGCTGCGTACACTCTCCAAAAATAAAAACGTTACACTCGGAATACTTCCCGCCTCCTATTCCCACATCACAGCCCTGCCGCTCGCCGAACAAAAGCGCGCCATTAACAAAGCCCGCGCGGAGTTCGCGGAACATATCGGTGAAGAAACACAATTCTTCTCCTACCCTTTCGGTGAAATCTCAAACACACTGATAGACATCCTCAAAGAACAAAATATCCAGGCCGCCTTCGGCCTGCAATCCGGCCCAGCCCATGCCGGGTCCAATCTTTTAACCCTGCCCCGCTTTACCATGACCGAGAGCTATGGCGACGCCGAGCGCTTCCGCATGATCACTCAAGCCCTACCCATGCCAGTCACAGACATAGAACCGCAAGACATGCTCTTAAGATCAAACACACCTGCACTTGGGTTTACCCTTCCAGAAACTCTAATAGATCAAGCAGATAAACTTTCTTGCTTCATCTCTGGCCAAGAGCAAAAACCAACACTCGAACACATCGGTTCCCGTATTGAAATCCGCCCCCACGAACCCCTTGAAAATGATCGCACACGTATCAACTGCACCCTCCCCGGGCCTAAAGACGAAGACGACACACCACGATGGCGGTGGTTTGGAATGTTATTACATCAAACAAATTTTGTAGAAAACAATCAGGCAAAAACTAATCAACAGGACGAACCTCAATAACCTCAGGCACAAAATGCTTAAGCATATTCTCAATCCCGTCCTTGAGGGTCGCCGTAGAACTCGGACACCCCGCACACGCGCCGCGCATGCTCAAAAAAACAATGCCATCATCATAACGATCAAATTCAATATCCCCGCCATCCATCATCACCATCGGCCGCACCCGCGTTTCAATCAGCTCACGAATTTGCGCGGAAATCTCATCATCTTCCTGCCCCGACGCCGCCGCGCTCACGTCTTCAATGATCACAGGCTGACCAGTTGAAAAGTGCTCCATCAATGCCGCCAAAACCATGGGCTTCAGCATACCCCAATCCGTATCATCCGCCTTTGAAACAGAAATAAAATCAGGCCCCAAAAACACGCCGGCCACACCCTGTAAGGTGAAGAGCCGCTGCGCCAAGGGCGAGTTCCCCGCTTCCTCAACAGATGTATAATTTTTCAAGCCACTTTTAAGGACAGTTTCCCCAGGCAAAAACTTAATCGTCGACGGGTTCGGCGTTTCTTGCGTTTGTATGAACATAGAAGTGATGTATAGGCGAAGCGCCCAAAAATCAATCGTTAAAACCCAGATGCCCCGGCACAACCATCACCGGCACTCTTAGACGCGTCATCCCTTTGCCGGTAAAATAAGAAACTAAAGGCCCGGGGCCGGAACTGTGAACACCGCCACCCAAAACCAGCATCGTAATATTCGGATCATTCTCTATAATGCGTGCCAACGCATCAATCGTATCACCCTCTTCTATATAAAATGAAGGATAAGCACCGCCTAAAGCTTCCAACTTAAGTGATACGCTCCAAAGCGTCTTCTCTGCGTTTTCTCGCTGTTCCTTGCGGATCCGCTCTTCAATATTCCCCCAATGCTGAAAGCCTTGATGCTCCATGGCATATAAAACCCCAACATGGCATTTATTGGCTTTGGCCATCTTCGCAACATATTCAAGCGCTATACCAAACTCCGCGCTCTCATCGGCTACGACAAGATACGTACCACCATATTTTTGATGTCGGGCAAAGGCAGGCTTAGCTGGCTGTGTTTGAGGTGCTGTGGTCATTTTTTATCCCCTTATTATTACTTTCTGCGCACAGCATTTGATAGCCAACCGGCTAAAACAGCGATAACAATGACAACCATAGCATACGCGAAAGGGTAAGAATGTGCAAACTGATAGATTCCTGCGCTAAAACCGACCTGCCCCACTCTTAAGTTTGTTACACGTTTATCGACAATTCGTTGATTATCAATCAGAAATGTTTCAATCACATAATGCCCTGTCGGCACATTTGAAGGCACATAAAACTGCGTCTTAAAAAACGTATCACTGAGAAAAACAATATCCTTGGGCGCCAACGGAAATAGCCTCTGAGATTGCTTATTACGTATCAAGGAATCTTGAAAAACCTTAATATCCTCTGGGGAAAGCCCCTCTTCAACAGGCACAAACCTCAAAGCCTCGGGTCCAATTTTTTCCTCTTTTAACCGATGCACAGGCAATAAAGGCGTAACATCTGCATTCGTTGCGTAATCATAAAATTGCGGCACATCATGAAACAAAACAGAGCGCCTGTTAAGCCATGCCCCACCGACACGTTCCTTTTGCCTTACAACAAAATCCTGTTCCGGTCCGCGCAAAACAACGACAACATCCCCGGACTGGTTTTTCACACCAAACACAGACAAAGACGCACCGTCAAAACCGGTTGTAATATCAACATGCGATTGCGCTAAATCCACAGTAAGCACATGCTCCTGCGCGGCCACGGGCGCCGGACCCAACAAGACTAACAAAACTGCAAAAACCAGAACACGCATCATTGCCAAAGCACCGTCGAAAACAGCTCATCGGGCTGAATGAATAAATTGTAAGAAAGCTGGAAACACACAATCAAAATGAGCGCAGTTAAAACAATGCGTGCATGTGTCGGCTTAACAAATCGCGCTACGGAAATCCCCACCTGCGCGCCTACAACACCACCTAAAATCAGGATAACCGCCAAAACCATATCCACCGTGCCGTTAAACACCGCATGCATAATCGTCGCTGAGGCTGTTGTGAAGATAATTTGAAACAAAGACGTGCCCGCCACCAAAAGCGTTGGCATTCCCAAAATATAAATCATCGCCGGAACCAGCAAGAACCCACCGCCAATACCTAAAACAGACGCCAAAACCCCACCGATAAACCCAATTCCACCAGGAACAAGCGCACTAATAAACAATTTTGAGCGCGGAAACCGCATTTTATACGGAAGCCGCGCAATAAATGGCGAAATTCTGAGCGTATTAAACTCTTTTCTAACATTTTTCTTCTTAAAAAACTTCGAAAAGATGTTTTCGAACAGCATCATGGAACCGATTATCCCCAAAAGTGCCACGTACAAAAATGAAATTGCAAAGTCAATCTGGCCAAAATACTCCAAAAGCTTAAAGATCATAATCCCGAAAAAGGTGCCCAAAAGCCCCCCGATCAACATCACAACCCCCATCTTCATATCAACATTGCCGCGCTTCCAATGCCCGATCGATCCAGCCACACTCGACGCGACAAGCTGACTGGCCTGCGTCCCCACAGCAATCGCGGGAGAAATACCGGAAAAAATCAAAAACGGCGTCGTCAAAAAACCGCCGCCAATACCGAACATGCCGGACAAAAACCCGACAAACGCGCTGACCATAAAGATCAGCTCCGCCGATATACTCATTTCCGCAATGGGAAGATAAACATGCATGGATTATGTGTTTTTATACAGTGGTTAATACACCCACACCATGCACCAAAGCTATGCTGCTTTGCAAGCAATACAAAAAGCTAATATAGATTTCCTATGCTTTGCTTTTCCCGCGAAAGCGGGAAACTTACGGCAAGATAACAAAGATCACCGCTTACGCGGGGAAGGCAGTACTTGTGAATTTTTAGAATATCTTAAAACGTATAATTGTCTTCCGGCACGCTACCATGAACCTTCAAAGGTTTATCCGCCAAGAAATTCCGGTAATAGCCGTGCGGAGTCTCATGGATCACCTTACGGAAGTCAACCGATGACAAAATACTGCGGAACGTCGGAAGCCAAGCTTCAAATGCTGACGCTTCTGAAGAACACTCCAGCACATGCAAACGGTTGTTATATAAACTTGCAAGTGCCATCGCACGCTTCACCATACCGCCCTGCACAGGCTCAAACGTGAAATCTGCCATAGACGCCGCCCCGCGGCCCATACCTGCATTATCACGCACCTCAACCATATTCACATTGTTGTAACGCGCCGCGTAATCTTCCCAAAAATCAAAACTAAAATTCACACGCTGGATTTCATCCGAATACTGCACCGGATAAATCGCAAAACGCCGATCATCTGAGACATTCATGCGGCAAAACGCATGATCGTTAATGCCATCATGTGTAGGCCCCGCAATCGTCAAAATATCACCAGGCTTTTGATTATTCGCCATATCCCAAACATCCGGATAAACAACGGAAACATTCGTCAAACCGTCTTTCCAGACAAAATTCTTCGCATCCGCTTGCCCCGCTGAGAGGCAAAGAACCGCGCAAACCGCCAAAACATATTTCGAAGATAAAGCCATCACGAAACCCTTCTTTTATTCACCATTATGCCAAATCAGACACTTTTCTGCCACTAAAACATTAAAGCATAAAGGTAAACAGGGCGTTAATGATGGGCTTAGCGCGCGTTCCAAAATCCCATAATCTCACGGACCTCGCTCAAAGTCGTCTCCGCCAGCGCATTGGCCTTTTCATTCCCTTGAACCAAAACCGCATCAATTTGCGCCGGATCAGCCATAAGATCGGCCATACGCGCCGTAATCGGTGACAAGGTCTCCACCGCAAGCTCCGCCAAAGCAGGCTTAAACTCACCCCAGCCCTTGCCGGCAAACTGCGCCACAACATCCGCCTGCGAAATCCCCGCCAAAGCCGCATAAATAGTGACCAAATTCTGCGCTCCTGCGCGCCCCTCAAGCCCCTTCACATCCGAAGGAATACCATCCGGGTCCGTTTGCGCCTTCTTGATCTTCTTGGCAATCGTATCCGCATCATCGGTGAGATTAATCCGGGCTTTCTCCGAAGGATCAGACTTACTCATCTTCTTGGACCCGTCCTGCAAAGACATCACCCGCGTCGCTGCGCCGGTAATATACGGCTCAGGTTGCACGAAAAACTCCACGCCGTAACGCGTGTTAAACGTGCTGGCGATCTCACGCGCGAGCTCCAAATGCTGCTTTTGGTCATCCCCCACCGGCACATGCGTAGCCTTGTACACAAGGATATCCGCCGCCATCAACACCGGATACGCAAAAAGGCCCAAGCCCGCACGCTCCGCATTCTTGCCAGCCTTATCCTTAAACTGCGTCATCCGCTCGAGCTTGCCCATCTGCGTCATGCTCGCCAAAAGCCACATCAGCTCGGAATGCGCAGGCACCGCCGATTGCACAAAAATCGCAGAGCGCGCAGGGTCAATCCCGCCCGCAATATACGCCGCCGCAATCTCCCGCGTCGCCGCGCGCAAAGCCTCCGGCTCTTGTGGCACCGTAATCGCATGCAAATCCACCACACCGTACAGACACTCGCTATCCGGAGCATTCTGCAAATCGACCCAATTCTTCAGCGCCCCAAGATAATTCCCAAGGTGCAAATGACTTGTCGGCTGCATGCACGATAAAATGCGTTTCATTCCTTATCCTTTAACCAGATACTTCTTTAAATCGTGAACCTTCACGGCCCCGCTAATAACAACGCAAGCACCATAAGTCAAAAGCCCAAGCGCAATCAATACACCAAGCGCAACAATCGCGCCTGCGCCGCCGCCATATAAATAAGGCGCCAAAAGCCCAAGAGCACCATATAAAACCACCGCCATTATGGCCGTAGCCACCACAATCCTTGGTAAAGCCGCCTTAAACCGGTCATCAAAAGTTGCCGCCTCATGCCCCTTAAGCGCGTCAATATGCGCCACAAACTGCATCCACCCGGCCAATCCTGTCGCCAGCGCAATCCCCGCAACGCCCATATACCAAATCAAAA
>CAYGNI010000040.1:0-16637 GCA_964351195.1 uncultured Micavibrio sp. | reverse complement strand
CCCTATAGCCCTTCCCGCCCTCCTCCGCTCCCAAAAACTGCAAAAGAAAGCCGCAAAAACCGGATTTGAGTGGCCAAACACCGATTTGGTACTTGAAAAACTGCAAGAAGAGCTCGAAGAACTGCGCCAAGCCCTTAAAAATGACGATAAAGACAACCAAATTGAAGAATTTGGCGACATTCTCTTCGTTCTCACCAACTTCGCCCGCATGCTTGGCATCAATGCCGAAGAAGCCTTGCGTCAATGCAATTCAAAATTTGAACATAGATTCAAAGGCATGGAGAAGGATTTTAAACTAAAAAATGAAGTTTTAAGCAACGCCAATCTCGAACAAATGACAAAAGCCTGGAACGACCAGAAAAAGAAAGTAAGTTAACCGTCATCCCCGCGGCGTCGCGTCAGCGACTGGCACAGCGGGGATCCAGCAGTGTCGTCAGCTTCGCTAACGTCTTTATGGATCCCGGATGTTTAAGCTTCGCTACGCTCAGCCTCCGGGATGACGTCATTCTTGTGAATACCCAAACTGGCTTTTAAATTTCGCCAAAACGGCCGGGTCAATCTCGACCTGAATAAAACTGCCCTTTTCACCATCGTCTTGCGACATCACCTCCGCATGCGCATGAAGCCAGGCAAGCGCCTTCCCATCCGCATACGGAATCTCAAAGCGGACAATCTCATGCCCCGCCTCAATCACATCACAAGCAAACTCTAGAACCTCATCCAGCCCCTGCCCCTTCAGCGCCGAAATCATAACGCGTCCACCCTTAAACCGCGCATCACGCTGAATATCCGCAATCACATCCGGCACGGCTGCATCAACTTTGTTATAAACCTCCAAAATTCGCGGATTGTCTTCATACTCAATCCCCAGATCCTCAAGAATCTCAATCACATCCGCACGCTGCGCTTCATAATCACTGCGCGAAGCATCAATCACATGCAGCAAAACATCCGCATGCAAAGTCTCTTCAAGCGTCGCGCGAAACGCCGCAATCAAATGCGTCGGCAAATCGGAAATAAACCCGACCGTGTCGGACAAAATGGCGGTCTGCCCGCTCGGCAGCTCAATGCGCCGCAATGTCGGATCAAGCGTCGCAAACGGCAAATCCTCGGCAAAGACCTGCGCATCGGTCAATGTATTAAACAGCGTCGACTTGCCCGCATTCGTATACCCCACAAGGGCCACAACAGGAAACGGCACGCGCTCACGGCTTTTGCGCCCTAAATCACGCGTACGCTTCACAACCTCCAACTCTTTCTTAAGCTTGGTAATCCGGTCCGAAATCAAGCGCCGGTCAATCTCAATCTGCCGCTCCCCCGGACCGCCCATAAATCCGGCGCCCCCGCGTTGCCGCTCAAGGTGGGTCCAGCTCCGCACCAAACGAGACTTCTGATACTCAAGCGCCGCCAGATCAACCTGCAAACGCCCCTCTTTGGTTTGCGCACGCGCCCCGAAAATCTCCAAAATCAAACCTGTCCGGTCGATGACCTTGGCCTGCCACTCTTTCTCAAGATTGCGCTGCTGCACCGGTGATAACGTCGTATTGACGATCACAATATCCGGCTCAGCCTCTTCCACAATTTTACCAATAGTTTCGCGCTGTCCCTTACCGAAGAAATGCCCGGGCTGTATCCGCCCGACATTCAACACCTGCGTCTCGAGCGTTTCCAGCTCTATCGCCCGCGCCAACCCTTCAGCCTCTTCAACAATAGCATCAAGCGCACGCAAACCATGCCCATCCTTGCGCGCAAGTTCAGGATGAACGACGAGCGCAACATCAGGCCCCCGCTTGATGACATCAGAATCAAATTTCTGTTTCATGAATGGAAAATGCTGTTATTCAGCCGGCTCTTCCTTAGCACCTTCAGAAGCACCGCCCTCTTCATCATCATAGAGATTCAAAGGACCGCCCGGCATGATCGTGGAAATAGCGTGTTTATAAACAAGTTGGACATGGGATTCACGCTTGAGCAACATTGAAAAATTATCAAACCACGTGACCACACCTTGCAATTTCACCCCGTTAATCAAAAACACCGTAACAGACATTTTTTCCTTACGGATTTTATTTAAGAAAACATCCTGCACACTTTGAAATTTCTCGCTCATCGCTTATTCGCCTTATTTATTTTATGTCTAAACATGCACAATGAAGTACATACCCTATGCTTGTTGTAGAGATTTCAAGTCACTTTGCAATAGAAAATCAGCAAAACATCTACAATTGTTAAACATCATAAAAGGCTGATATTCCGCTATCAAACCATGATGAATGTCCGGATCTTCTATAAACACGCACGGCACCCCCGCGGCGTGCGCACAGGCCAGATCACTTTCAGTATCACCAACATACCAAATGTCTTTTGGTTCAATTTCCAAGCCCGATTGTTCAAGTGCCATCAATAACGGTGCCGCCGAAGGCTTGTCCGCCGGAGCCTCCCCTGCTCCAACAACACTGATGAAATAATCTCCAAAACCATGGTTATCAATCTCTTTACGCACCAAAGAGCCCTTTTTGTTGGTCACAACCCCCATCGGCACACCGCGCTCCTTCAAAGCCTCCAAGGCTTCTCGCGCACCGTCAATTGGCTGGATCTTGTGATGATTGGCCAAAACATAAGCCTCAAAATGCCCCTTGGCTTCTTCAATGCGCTCCGCGCCGTAAATCTCCGTATAGAGCTTCTCACGCGGCTGCCCGAAATAATTAGAAAACACCTGGAGCGTAAAAGCCTCCATACCGAACTTCCCGCGCACATGGTTATGCGCCCCGTGCAAAAACGCAAAACTGTCGACCAAAGTCCCATCCCAATCCCAAAACACCGCTTTTGGCAATTGCACACTCATTTAAAACTCTCCACCTGTTTCAACTCTATATCTCTACCAAAAAGCATCGACGCATGGGAAGCATAACCCGGCGTCACGTCACTCACATAAAAATCAATAAATCTATTTTTGCTAATTTTATCAGATAATTCCGAGTGTTTTTTAAGATATTGATTAAGCTTTCTGGGCACAATTTCATCTTGTGAAAGAACGTCAAAATCATAACGATTGCGAATCCGCTCCTTCAAATGCACATAATGCGTACACCCCAAAAGCAGCGCATCAATCCCCTGCTCCACCATCGGCGCCAAATACGACTCCAAAACAGCATCAACCCAAGGCTCACCATGATGCTCAATCAACGGCACCAGCAAAGGCGTACGTATACTATGAAAAGAAATATCAGGATTAATCTTGCTCAGCTCCTCTTCGTAAACGCCCGAAGACACCGTGTAATTCGTTCCTATCAAGCCGATATTACGATACCCGTAGTCCAGAGCCTCCTCAATCGTCGGCACGACAACACCCAAAATGCGCCGCTCAGGATGCGCCTGCACAAGATACTCTTGCTGCAAACGCCGCAAAGCGGACGCACTCGCCGTGTTGCAAGCCACAATGATCAGCGCGCAATCTTGTTCAAACAAAAAATCCATGCACGCTTTCGTATACACATAAATCGCCGCCTCCGAACGGTTCCCATAAGGTAAATGCAGCGTATCGCCCATATAAACCATATCCAAATCAGGAAAAGCATCACGGATGGCTTTGGCAATCAAAATCCCACCAAGCCCTGAATCGAAAACACCAAGTTTCATAAGCTAGAACAGATCCACTTGAACGGAGAACATCTTCTCAACGTTCTGCGCCTGCGCGCGTGAAGCCAGTACAATCACAATATCCCCTGCGCGAATAACAAAATTCGGCGCCGGCATCAAAATCTCTTCATCGCGGATGATAGCGCCCACCAAAACCTCATGCGGGAAATCCATCTCTTCAATCGTCGTGTTGACAACAGAGGATGTATCAGACACCTCCGCTTCAATAATCTCGGCAAACCCGTCCCGCAGATTATATAGCCCACGAATGCGCCCACGGCGCACATGCTGCATAATCGTCGCCACAATCGTCGAGCGCGGCGAAACAATAGCATCCACACCTAACGGCCCTACTAAAGAAGAATAAACATCATTATTAACCAGCGTAATAACTCGGTCACATCCATATTGCTTCGCCAGCAACGAGCCGAGAATATTACTCTCATCATCATTGGTGACGGCAACAAATGTTTCCGTATCTTCGATCGCAGCCTCCTTCAAAATCGCTTTATCGAGGCTACTCCCATTAAAAATAATTGTATTCGCCAAATGCTCACTCAGGAAAGCCGCACGGCTCTCGTTATGCTCAATAATCTTGATACTCACCCCCGGCTGGCGCTCCTTCAAAAGCTTGACAAGCCCGTAGCCAATATTCCCGCCCCCGGCCACAACAATGCGCCGCGCCTCTCGCTCCTCGTGGCCAAAGGCTGCCATCGTGCGTTTAAGATGATCTGTATCGACGATAAAGAACACCTCATCCCCGACGCGCAGGTCATCAGTATCATCGGGAATAATTGGCTTATTATCGCGCAAAATCGCCAGCACACGGAAAGACAGATCAGGAAACAAATTCGTGAGCTGATTAAGCGGCGTATTCACAACCGGACAATCATCCTCACATATAACACCAATCAAATGCGCCTTCCCTTCGGCCATTTCCGTCACATATGTCGTACCGGGCACGGAAAGCCGTTGGTAAATGTCATTGGCGATAATGACCTCCGGCGAAATAATCACATCAATCGGCATATGTGCGCGGCTAAACAAATTCGACCACGCCGGCTGTAAATAAGCCTGCTCACGAATTCGTGCAATTTTCTTGGGAATCCCAAACAGCGAGTGTCCGATCTGGCAGGCCACCATATTGATTTCATCACTTTGGGTTACCGCTACGATCATATCCGCATCACGCGCCCCCGCCGCATCAAGAACATCCGGATTGGACGCATGCCCGACAATCGCATTCACATCCAGATCATCATTAATCTTGGCTATCAATGGCGGATTATTGTCGACCACAGTTACATCATTTTCTTCACGCGCCAGGTACGACGCAATGTTATAACCAACCTGACCGGCCCCACAAATAATAACCCGCATTTCCTATGCCCTTTTTTCTTTCAATTCATATTCGCCCTCGTCCTCACTCACTTGTAAAGACTTGAGCTTACGGTGCAACGCCGATCTTTCCATGCCGATGAATTGCGCCGTCTTCGATATATTGCCATCAAAACGATCAACTTGGGAGAACAAATAAGCCCGCTCAAACGCCTCACGCGCTTCACGCAAAGATAGCTCCATCATATCCGAAGACACCGATTGAACCAGCGGTGCTATGGAATGCAGGTTTCCACCCAAATCCTCACCCCCGAATTCAGGCGGCAAATGCTTAACTTCAAAAGATGTGACCTCTGATCCTCCATGAAAAATCATCACCCACTCTAAAACATTCTTAAGCTGACGAATATTGCCCGGCCATTTATGCTGGGATAAAATCCTCAAAGCCTCATCGGAAAAGTGCTTTTGCGGCAAACCCGCCTCCGCACACATCGCCTCCAGAAAATGCACCACAAACGCCTTCACATCCACCGCGCGCGCGCGCAATGGCGCAACCTCAATCGGCACAACGTTCAAACGATAATACAGATCCTCACGCAATCCGCCCTCTTCCACACATTTCTGCAAATCCTTATTGCTGGAAGCAAAAATCCGCACATCAACGTCAATATCGGAATTCCCATCAATACGCTTAAACTTACCGTCCTGCAGCACCCGCAACAGCTTACCTTGCGCCTCAAGCGGAATTTCGGAAAATTCATCGAGCATCAACGTACCCTTATCCGCAGCCTCCAAAGCCCCCGGCGTATCGCCCTCACCAAACAGCTCCGCATCAATACGCGCCGCGCCAACGGTTGAGCAATTCAAAATCAGGAACGGATGCTCCGCCCGCTCAGAATGCTGGTGAATATACCGTCCAATCGTACCTTTACCGGTCCCGGCCTCACCGCTCAGCAAAACACGGCTATTCGTCGCAGAAACCCGTTTCAAAACATCTTTCAAATTCTTGATAAACGCGGAATCCCCAACAAGCTCAACCGGCTTTTCTGCCTGTTTCTTAAGCGCCCTATTCTCACGCTTTAACGCCGCAGCCTCCAGCCCGCGCCGTACCATAAGGAGCAGCCTATCGGATTTAAAGGGCTTTTCAATGAAGTCATACGCTCCCTGCTTAATTGCCGCAACGGCCGTTTCAATCGTACCGTGACCGCTGATCATAATCACCGGAATATGTGAATGCTGCTGCGTGACCTGATCCAAAATTTCCAGACCGTCATGCTTACTACCCTGAAGCCAGATATCGAGAATAATTAAATGAATACTCTGATCCTGAAGCGTTTGATACGCCTCATCAGAATTTTTTGCGACGCAAATATGATATCCCTCATCCTCCAAAATCCCCTTCACCAGATTTCGGATATCCGCTTCATCATCAACAATTAGAATATTATACTGCATAAACTCTATTGAAACCCTTTACGCCGCCCGCGCCGCTGGATGATCCAGACGCAGAACCAAAGACACATTCGCCCCACCCAGATCTTTCCAATCTTCATGATCGCGCAACCAGTCCGGAACCCCTAAAATAACATCACCATTATGGTCTTCCATAATCTTTTTCACAATTGCTAACCCTAAACCAGTCCCTTTAAGCTTGTGCGTAACATACGGCTCGGTCAAGCGCGAAGGTGCCTCATCTTTCGGCAAACCCGGCCCGTTATCCTGAACAACCACGGCAATCTCATCGCTGCCATAGCGTACAGCCATAATATGCACCTGCCCGTTGAAACCTGCCTCATCCAACTTGGTCGCGATAGAATCCACCGCATTTTGAATCAGATTCGTCAAAGCTTGACGCATCTGCTGCGCGTCAATCTGCACGGGATAATTCTCACCCTCAAACCCTGTAACATCGAAATCAATACCCGGATGCGCTTGCTTATGCAGCGTAACAACATCTTTTACGACATCATACAGCTTTTCGGATTTCAAAATCGGTTCCGGCATACGCGCAAAGGATGAAAACTCGCTCACCATACGCCCGATATCCTCAACATGTTTGATAATCGTATCGGTGCATTCCGAGAATGTCTGCGGGTCCTGAGTAATTTGGGAAAGATATTTCCGCTTCAAACGTTCCGCCGAGAGCTGAATAGGCGTCAAAGGATTCTTAATCTCATGCGCAATCCGTCGCGCCACATCCGCCCAAGCCGCCTTGCGTTGCGCCGACTGCAGATCTGTAATGTCATCAAAGGTGATAATCGCCCCAACCTCTTCATCATCAATGAGCTCAATCGCGATCCGCACTAAGAATACAAGTCGCGTGCCATCTTTTTGCATAACTGGAATTTCGGCCTGCGTAATCTTATCAGGGCGCGCATGCGCCTCTTCCAAAAGCGTATCAAACTCCGGCGCAACCTTCTTGACCCACTTACCGACAAAATCCTTCTCCTGAACACCTAAAAGCCGCTGCGCGGAGCTGTTCACAAGGTTCACACGTCCCTTCGCATCAACGCCCATAATCCCGGACGTCACACCGGTTAAAACGGTTTCGGTAAAGCGTCTTCGGCGATCCAACAACCTATTGGCATTCAAAAGCTCATTTTGCTGTTCTTCGATCTGCTTGGTCATACGGTTGAACGAGCGCGCCAGATAATCAAATTCCTCGATCGTCCCCGATTCCTGTGCGCGCGCACTCAAATCACCCGCACGCAAGCGATCCGACGTTTTGATAATATCCGAAATTGGACTGACCAATTGCCGCGCCAACACAAACCCCAGCCAAATCGCCGCCAGCATCAAAAGTAAACCAATCACGATAAAGATCATCGTCACCATAATTTGCAATTGCGAGGAACGTATTTTCAAATTCTGGTAATCTTCCGAAGCCTGACGCGTCGCTTGCAAATGCGATAGCACCTGCGGGTCAACCATCCGCCCTACAAACAGATACGCATCAATGAAGTTATTAAGTTGGATCAACGCACGCACACGGTCGTCATTGCTGCCCGTCATCACCGCCACTTCACCGTCTTGCGCCTGATCCATCGCAAAAGTTGGAATCTCCTCGAATTCCAATGAAAACGTCAGACCAGAGCGCGCTAAAACCCTTCCTGTGGAATCAAACACAATCGCCTCGGACAAATTCCGCAAAATAGACTGCGTTTCAATCGCCTTTTCAAATGCCGTCTGGTTGGTCATAAACATGCCAGCTTGACGGTCAATATCATTCGCCATCGCAAGCGTATCAGCCCGGATCACCTGCCGGTGTTCCTCCAAATACGCTTCGGCCACCGCCTGAGATTCCCCCACAGCCGTCTGCACGCGCTGG
Organism: uncultured Micavibrio sp.; assembly: GCA_964351195.1. Classification (GTDB taxonomy): domain Bacteria; phylum Pseudomonadota; class Alphaproteobacteria; order Micavibrionales; family Micavibrionaceae; genus TMED27. The sequence continues at coordinate 8,332 of CAYGNI010000040.1, read as the reverse complement.
CTAAACCATGTCTGAATCCCGTAATGAAAGAAGAACACCGAAAACACGGTCATCAAAATCGCGGGAACCGCTGCCATAACGCTGAAAATATAAACTAGGCGTACGTGCAAATGTGATCCTGCCAGCTTACGTTTTCGACCGCTCCATAGCCCCACTATGCGACGTGCAATCAGCGCGACAAGGGCCAGCAACAACACCAGATCAAGCGTCAAAAGCCGCACAACAAGCTCAGGATTATTCCCATACGGCATCGCTTGATTCAGAGCTTTATAGGTCGCAAATCCGCTGACAAATGTGGAGACAATCAAAACAACAGCAAGCACATTCTGCCACGAAAAAGCAGAACGCTTTTGCAGATAAGATGCGCCTTTTGAATATCCACCTGACAAAGACGGCAGATATTCCAAAATCCCGCGCGTAAATTTTAAATCTTTCCTTATCAAAGCTGTCCTGATATCGCTATAAGTTATGCTAACAGAAGGTTTTATACCCTTAACGCTTATGAATCAAGAAAACCCGCCAGATATACATGTTTTAATTGCCGCCGCCGGTTCAGGCGCACGGCTCAAAAAAGGCGCAGATGAACCGCCTAAACAATACCAATGCCTGGCTGGCAAACCTGTTATAACCCACGCTATAAAAGCTTTTTTGGACATTCACTTAATCAAGACGATCCGATGCATCATTAATTCTGACCACGCAGATTGGTATCATGATGCACTCGGTGGCCTCAACCTTGAACCACCAATCACAGGTGGAAAAGAAAGAAATATAAGTGTTTACAATGCATTAAAATCAATTTCTAATGTAAAAAATGAAGATATAATCCTGATCCACGATGCCGCTCGCCCCTTAATCTCAAAGGCCGAAATCACCGCACTCATTGACGCTCTGAAAGAAAACCGCGCTGCAACACTCGCCTGCCCGGTGTCTGGCACACTCCGAAAAGCAGAAAACCACGATTGCGGTCCTATTATAGAGCGCGAAAACCTCTGGGAACTCCAAACCCCCCAAGGCTTCCGCTACGGCGACCTCCTCAAGGCTCACGAAAGCGCAACCCCCGAAAACGCCCCTACCGATGACACGTCCCTTGTCAGCGCTCTGAATATTCCTGTAAAAATCATTCCCGGATATAAAACAAACATCAAAATCACGCATCTAGGCGACATGGACATGGCCGAAAAGATCTTACAATCTGAATATACTGACATCCGTACAGGCAGCGGCTTTGACGTTCACGCCTTCGATCCGGACTCCAAAGGCCCCGCCCGCCTGTGCGGCATAGACATTCCTCACACAAACAAACTCAAAGGCCATTCCGACGCGGATGTCGGCCTGCACACCATCACTGACGCCCTACTGGGTGCAATTGGCGAAGGCGATATCGGACAGCATTTTCCGCCATCCGACAATACTTTCAAAGACATGGACAGCGCCATTTTTCTCGAAAAAGCACTAGAAATGCTGCGCGCCAAAGGCGGCGCAATCAATAACATCGACCTAACTCTGATTTGTGAAGAACCTAAAATCGCCCCATACACCGCCACAATGAAAGCCAGAATTACCGACATCACAAAAACCGATCCCGCACGCATCAACATCAAAGCTACAACCACAGAACAGCTAGGCTTCACCGGCCGCAAAGAAGGCATCGCCGCCCAAGCCACAGTGACTGTGAGGCTCAGATGAATAAAGCGAACTTCAAACATCCCTCAACATGGCTCGCAACATGGTTCGGCCTCGGCTTCATACCTAAGGCCCCCGGCACATGGGGCAGCCTCGGCGCAATTCCCGTCGGGCTTGCACTCTATCTTTACACTGATATCTGGATCTTCCTTGCGGGGATCGTCGTCATCACTCTCATCGGCTTTTGGGCCACGGGGTGCTTTGAAAAGCACATGGGCACACATGATTCAAAAATGGTCGTCATCGACGAAGTCGCCGGCCAATGGCTCGCTCTCACCCCCGTCTTTTATTTGCTGGGAGCAAATCTACTTTTCACAATCTTGGCATTTATTATGTTTCGCATATTTGATATCTTTAAACCTTGGCCCGCGTCTTATTTCGATAAAAAGGTCAAAGGCGCATGGGGCGTCATGGGCGATGACATAATCGCAGGGCTGTATGCTGCAATCATAGTAGCCGCCTTTATCAAAGGATTACTCTATGCAGGACTTGGTTAAAACGCTCACAAACCTCCTCAAAGAAAAAAACATGAAGCTGGTCACCGCAGAATCCTGTACCGGCGGACTTTTAGCCGCCACAATCACACACCGCCCAGGCGCATCCGAAGTCTTCGAGCGCGGATTTGTGACATATTCCAATGAATCTAAGCATGAAATTCTAAACATCTCCCAAGTTCTGCTCGATAGCTATGGCGCCGTCAGCGCAGAAGTCGCACAAAGCATGGCCCAGGGCGCACTAAAGAACAGCAAGGCCGATCTCGCCGTATCCATTACCGGAATCGCAGGCCCCGATGGAGGAACTGAAAATAAGCCCGTCGGCACCGTCTTTTTCGGCTACGCCCTGAAAGGCGGCTCCGCAGGAAGCCTCGAACATCATTTCGAAGGCGACCGCGAGAAAATCCAGAGCACCGCATCTGTAACGGCGCTGAAACACCTCATTCGCGTTTTAAAAGATGAAGACTAAAACCGCTTTTATTTCCGGCTGCGACGCCAATTACTTCCCCATGCTGTTGGAGTGGATTCATTCTGTTCGTCGCTTTGAACAATCCAAAGACATCGATATATGCATACTCGACGCTGGCCTAAAACCTGAACAAATCGAACGCATTAAAGCGCATGTAACATCCATCGTTAACCCGGATTTTCCACCGGAAATACCGGCCTATAAAATTCGTGGCCGCGAATACTTAAAAGGCTGCATCTGTCGCCCTTTCATCCGCGAAATGTTTCCCGGTTATGACACATATGTGTGGATGGATGCAGACACATGGGTTCAAGATTGGCGTGCCATCGAACTCTATCTTGAAGGGGCACGTCACGGCAAACTGACCATTACCTCTCAAGCCGACCGCTCTTATATGCGCCAAACTCGCATCAAGTGGATGGGGGCCATCCCCATCAAAATCCGCGGATTTTACTATACAAATGCCCTCAAAGCCTTCGGTTTTAAAACAGCAAAAAAAATCTTGCCTTACCAAGTCCTCAATGCCGGCGCTTTCTCATTGCCTGGCAACGCGCCACACTGGCCGCGATGGCAAGAACTTGCAGTCAAAGCCGCCCAGAAAGGCAAAGTTTTCACCGCTGAACAGCTCACACTCGGAATCATGACCTATCTAGAGAACTACCCCGTTGAAATCTTACCCGCCTGGACACAATGGCTCTGCAGCACAAAGCCTCAATGGAACCCGGAAACAAAGCTTTTCACTGAAAACTTTTTACCCAACGAAACAATAGGAATTGTGCACCTTTCGGGGCTCGACGACATCCGTCTCGATCGATCAATCCTCAGCGACTTCCAAACGCCTGAAGGAAAAACCGTATCACACAGCTTTCGATACCCCTATTACGATGGTGAGAAAGATAAAGACTTACAATAACTTAAGTCATCTACTTAAACCATTTTCTCCATAAATATCCTGCGCCCTCGCCTCAAATGCACCAACCATGCGGTGGATAACTTCCTTAAAAAACACTTGAGCTAAACCTTGTAAAGCTTTGTTTTTAAATTCAAATTCAACACTAAAATCAATCAGGCATGACCCGTCTGGTTCTTCGATGAACCGCCATTGATTTTTCAAATGCTTGAGCGGACCTTTGAGATATTCAATATGAATAGAATGCGGAGTTTCTAGCATGACTCGTGATGAAAATTTCTCACGAAACATCTTATACCCAACCACAAGGTCAGCATAAAAGACACTCTCACTTTCACGCTTGTTAATCCGGCTTGCTACGCACCACGGCAAAAACGCCGCATACTGGTCCACCCCTGCAACCAGATCAAACATCTGCTGCGGCGTGTACGAAAGTCTCTTTTGTTCGATATGTTGAAGCATCCCTGCGCTATATTACTCTGCGGCTAGCCGTGCAAGCTTTGCCTCTCGCGCCGCACGAAGTTTGGCAAAATCATCTCCCGCATGATGTGAAGACCGGGTCAAAGGCGTCGCCGAAACCATCAGGAATCCCTTGTTCTTGGCCATTTTGGTGAGCCCCTCAAATTCCTCTGGTGTCCACCATTTCATCACCGGCGCATGCTTCGGCGTTGGCTGTAGGTACTGCCCAATCGTAATAAAATCGATATCCGCCGCGCGCATATCATCCATCACCTGCGAAACCTCTTCCTTTGTTTCACCCAAACCAACCATAAGACCGGATTTCGTGAACGCCAGCGGATCCAGCTCCTTCACCCGCTGCAACAATCTCAAGCTACGAAAATACCGCGCCCCAGGCCGAATGGTCGGATAAAGCCGCGGCACAGTCTCCAGATTGTGATTAAACACATCCGGGCGCGCATTGATGACCGTATCCCAATCGCTTTGGTTACCGCGAAAATCACCGGGCAAAATCTCAACCGTCGTCTCGGGCGATTTCATCCGAATACCCATGATCGTCTTGGCAAAGTGATCCGCCCCGCCATCGGGCAAATCATCGCGGTCCACAGACGTCACAACAACGTGCTTAAGCCCCATTTGCTTCGTTGCCACACCCACGCGCAGCGGCTCTAACTTATCAAGCGCCTCCGGCTTCCCGGTCGCCACGTTACAAAACGCACAAGCGCGCGTACACACCTCGCCCATAATCATGAACGTCGCATGTTTTTGCTGCCAGCACTCGCCAATATTCGGACACCCCGCCTCTTCACAAACGGTCGTCAGCTTATGCTTGCGCACAACATCCTTGGTCTCCGCATAGACCTTGCCCTGCGGCGCAGGCACGCGGATCCAATCCGGCTTGCGCCCAGCCGGCCGATCCGGATTTTTCTGCTTTTCCGGATGCCGCTTCGCTTTGTCTAAGAGTTCGGGGTTATAGGTCACTTTTCTTTTTCTCCATACAGAACGATGACTACAACAGAAACAATAGATAACACAATCAAACAAATCAAAGAATATGTTAAAAAATACTGTGTTACACCTTTACCGGCAAACAAACCAACGGGCCTATACTCCGGAAAAAACACCTCCAATAAAAGCATCGTAAAAGCGCCAACACACAAAGATACAAACGCCAAATGAGGCAAATAACTGCCAAAAAAACCTCTAATTTGCATAAGCAAGAACATTAAAAATGAATCGCCTTCCCATACGCATCAAGCACACTCTCATGCATCATCTCGCTCAATGTCGGATGCGGGAAGACCGTGTGCATAAACTCAGCCTCTGTCAATTCGGCACTTTTACCAATCACATAACCCTGAATAAGCTCGGTGACTTCCGCGCCAATCATATGTGCGCCGAGCAATTCACCTGTTTTCTCGTCAAATATAGTCTTCACAAGCCCTTCCGGCTCGCCCAAGGCGATTGCCTTGCCATTACCCATAAACGGGAAACGCCCGACCTTAATCTTATAGCCTGCCTCTTTCGCAGCAGCCTCGCTCAACCCAACGCTCGCCACCTGCGGATGACAATACGTACACCCCGGAATATTCTCTTTCACCATCGGGTGTACGTCTTTCGATCCCGCAATCGCCTCGATGCAAATGATACCCTCATGCGACGCCTTATGCGCAAGCCATGGTGCGCCCGCGACATCCCCAACCGCATAAACGCCCGGTTCATCGGTTTTCATATACCCGTCGGTAACAACATGCCCCCTGTCCACCTTCACCTTGGTGTTCTCTAGGCCAATCCTTTCGGTGTTCGCCACAATCCCAACCGCGCTAATCACCCGGTCAAATTCTTGTTTTTCGACTTTACCGTTAATATCAATATGCGCCGTGACGCTGTCTTTGCCTTTATCCAGCTTCGTCACTTTCGCCTTCTTGATAATCTTCATCCCCTGTTTGCTCAGCGCTTTCTCCAGCAGCCCCGAAATCTCCGCATCCTCGACCGGCACAATCCGGTCCATCATCTCCACGACAGTAACTTCCGCGCCAAGCGTCTTAAAGAAGCTCGCAAACTCAATCCCGATCGCCCCAGAGCCAATCACCAAAAGCTTTTTCGGCATCGTATCGGGGACAAGCGCCTCTTTATACGTCCATACAAACTTCCCATCCGGCTCCAGCCCCGGCAAAACCCGCGCCTTCGCGCCCGTAGCGATAATAATATGTTTGGCTGAATACACATCCTTGCCAACTTCAACCTGACCTTTACCTTTCAGCTTCCCAAAGCCATCAATCACCGTAACTTTGTTCTTCTTGAGCAAATGCCCGATCCCGCCGGAAAGCTGCTTTGCAACGCCGCGCGAGCGTTCAACTATAGCTTTAAGATCAAACTCTAATCCTTTGATTTTCAATCCATATTCTTCTGCATGCTGTGCGAAATGATAGATCTCACTGGATCGCAAAAGCGCCTTCGTCGGGATGCATCCCCAGTTCAGGCAAATCCCGCCCAAATGATTGGCCTCAATCACAGCCACCTTCATCTTAAGCTGCGCCGCACGAATTGCCGCAACATATCCGCCCGGACCACCACCAATCACGATGACATCAAAACTCTTATCACTCACCCTCTAATCCTCTCCGAATACATCAACCAGGAACTGCTCCACATGTGCAATATCGTCCGCACGAAAAGGCTCTTCCGGGAAATTATCAAACGCCGCATCCGGCCCAAACATGATCAGCGGCTTGTCATACATGAGCCCCAAGGACACCTCATTTTTGGTCCCATGAGATCCAGGAAGAACAATCAAGGCCTGCGACGTCATAACATTCGTCAAATTACGGCTAAACGGCATCACATCGCTCTGCGCCTTCATGCTCAAAGGGGTAATCATCGGAACTTCGATATAAGGGTTCGGATACGCTTCGGTATCCAGATTCTGCCCCTTATAATCCACCGCTGGCAAAATCCCGATCGCAACGCCTTCGCGGTCATCAACATCCGTGAAGGCCTTCGCCACGGCCGTCATCACGCCGCCGCCCGCGCCTGTCAAAAGATTAAACCCAAGCTCCGCAAGCAATTGACCGACAGGGTTTGCATACTCCTCCCACTCATCTTCGTGGGAGCCCATAACACCAACAATCGGCAATCGTTTAATCATATCTGCCTCCTAAACCAGCATACTCACCGGATTTTCAATATATTGCTTAAAGTACTGAAGCCATTGCGCGCCGACCGCGCCATCAACCGATCTATGATCCGTAGACAGCGTCACAGACATCACGGTTTGAATTTTAATCTCGCCATTCACAACGCGCGGAACCTGCTCCCCGGCGCCAACGGCGAGGATACAGCTTTGCGGCGGATTAATGATCGCCGCAAATTCTTTCACCCCGAACATCCCGAGATTAGAGATCGAAAATGACCCGCCCTGAAACTCTTCCGGCTTCAACTTGCCTTCCCGTGCACGCCCCGCCAATTCTTTCATCTCTTCGGAAATCTGGCGCAGACCCTTATCTTCTGCCTGCTTGATAATCGGCGTGATCAAACCGTTCGGCGTCGCCACCGCCACGGAAATATCCGAATGCACATATTGATGAATGGCTGCATCGGTCCAACTCACATTCGCCGCCGGATACGCCTTCAGCGCCATAGCTGACGCTTTAATGATGAAGTCATTCACCGAAAGCTTAAAATCGCCATTCGCCTTATCATTCAGCTCCTTACGCGCCGCCAAAAGGTTATCCAAAACGCATTCAACCGTCAGATAGAAATGCGGGACCTGCTGCTTGGATTCAGACAGGCGCTTGGCCGTAATTTTCTTGATATTGTTATTCGGCACCTCGGTATACACCATGCCGTAATCATTGACCTTCTGATCATCAGTCGGTTTTGGAGCCTCTGCACCGGCTGAGGTTGTTTGAGCGCCAGCCTTAGCGCCCTCAACATCCGCCTTCACAATCCGTCCACGCGGACCAGAACCTTTGACAGACGAAAGATCAATCCCTTTATCCGCTGCAATCCGCTTCGCCAAAGGCGACGCGAAAATCCGATTTCCCTTTTCCACTTTGGTGTCATTCCGAGGAGCTTGCGACGAGGAATCTTTCTGCTTGGCTTGAGATTTCTCCTCGCTTTTCTCGTTCGAAATGACATCCTTTTTCTTCTGAGATTCTACAGAACCAATATCATCCGCGCTTTCACCATCCTCCAAAAGCACCGCAATCACATCATTCACCGGAACACTCTCGGTGCCCGCAGCAACCAAAATCTTCACACCAACGCCTTCATCAACATCCGCCACTTCCATCGTGGCTGTGTCCGTCTACA
>CAYGNI010000039.1:0-16662 GCA_964351195.1 uncultured Micavibrio sp. | reverse complement strand
AATATGAGGATCCCGAACAATATCGCCCAGATGATTTCCGTGTACACAAGCGGCGTGACGGCCGCACTATCGGTTTTGCGAAACGCCAAAGACACACAGATAATCCCCGTGCTCATCAAAATCCCCGACAGGACAAACGGTATCAAATGAAGAGGTTCAATCGCGCTAAAGTCCATGAGCGCCAGCGGCCAAGTCACAAGGCATGATCCCAAAACCGGATAAAACCCGACGGACAGAATGCTGGAACCCTTAAGTCCCCGCGCCGCCAAAAACATGCAGGCGATAAACACGGTGTTCAGCAAAGCCAGCCCCATCATGATAAAATCTGTTTCCGCCTTCCATGGCTGGAACGCCACAAGCACGCCGGAAAACCCGATGACAATCGAGGCCCAACGGTGAATGCCGACCTTTTCCCTATAAAGCGGTATCGAAATCATCGCCGCCACAAAGGGTAGGGTAAATATAACAGTATAGAGCGTGACAAGCGGCATCAAAGCTACGCAATAGACAAACAGGAAATTCACACCCGTGTTAAAGAAAATACGCAAAGCGTGCACTTTGGCATTCGGCCTGTCGCGCAAGCTCTTGATACCGCCCAACTTCGAAGACACAGCCAGCATTAAAGCGCAGCCAATCGCCGTGTCCACCGCAATGATTTGAAAAATTGAATACCCTTGCTCTGCCAGGTATTTAACATTCACATCGCTAAATGAAAAAGCTGTGTATCCAGCGAGCGCCAGCAACATTCCTTTTTGAGTATGGGTTAAATGATTGAACATAGGGTCGAATTCCATTACAAACGTGATCAGTTCTTGTAAGGTGAAACGATGATCAACACAATAGTCGCAATTGCAGCAGGGGGGGCGATAGGCGCTTTAATGCGTCATGGCGTAAATATCACAGCCGCAAAGCTGCTGGGGATGAATTTTCCCTACGGCACATTAACGGTTAATATTCTCGGCTCTTTCCTGATGGGCGCCGCGATTGTTATATTCGCAAATATCTGGCAGCCCAGCGAAGCCATGCGTGTCTTCCTCATCACAGGGTTTTTGGGCGCGTTTACAACCTTCTCCACCTTCTCTATGGATTTTGCCACATTGTTTGAACGCGGGGAGTATATCCTAAGCGGAGTATACCTCAGTGTCTCTGTCATTCTCTCAATCGCCGCGCTGTTCGCAGGCATGGCGATTGTCCGGAGCTTGGTATCATGAGCGTGCAGCACATTGAAATCAAAGACGATGACGACGGTCAGCGCCTCGATCGCTGGCTGAAGAAACAAGGCATGCCCTTCACCCTCATCCAAAAGGCCATCCGCAAAGGAGAAGTCCGCGTTGATTCCAAGCGCGCCAAGGCCGACACGCGCCTCGCCGCTGGGCAAACTGTGCGCATCCCGCCGATTGAAACCAAAATATCCACGGCCAAAGACAAGCTGACCGACAAGGATAAAGCCTATATCAAATCTCTGATTATTTACGAAGACGCCGATGTTATCGCGATCAACAAACCAAGCGGTATCGCTTCGCAAGGCGGCAGTAAACAATCACGCTATATCGATTTTTACTTGGACGCCCTCAAAGACAAAAACGATGTCCGCCCGCGCCTTGTTCACCGCTTGGATAAAGATACGAGCGGTGTGCTCCTTTTGGCCCGCTCCGCCAAAGCAGCAACAGCTCTGGGTGATGCGTTCAAAGGCAGGGACGTTAAAAAAATCTATTGGGCCATCACATCCCCCGCACCTGACCGCCCCGAAGGAAAAATCAAAGCCCCGCTGATCAAAGCCGGTGGGTCGAACAAAGAACGCATGGTCGTGGATGAAAAAGACGGCAAAATGGCCATCACCGATTTCGTGGTCATGGAAAGCGCCATGAGCTCCGCCGCTTTTGTGGCGTTCTGGCCGCGCACCGGGCGCACGCATCAGATCCGCGTCCATGCCGAGCTGATCGGCTGCCCCATCGTTGGTGATAAGAAATACGCGAGACTACCTGAGCAAGAGGAATGGCACGAGGCCCGCCGCACGGCTGAAGCCGATTTAAAAGGCATTGACCTCGCCAACCGCCTGCATCTGCATGCACGCCGCATTGTTCTAGCTCATCCCACACGTAAGGGTACGCTGGATATCACCGCGCCTCTGCCGCCTGAATTGAATAAAAGCTGGAAATCGCTAGGCTTCAGCCCTAATTTGAAAACCGACCCGTTCGAATAAAACAGGATTTTTTAAAATGAAAAAATGGGCTGGACGTCTTTTAAAAACTGCCATCTTCTTTGGAATTTTCATCGTCATTATGCTGACAGTGCTCGTCAATATGGGCGGCAGCAACGAGACGCTCAAGGGTGCGCTCGAGGATTATTTCGCCAGCGCAACGCGCATGGACGCAAACATCAAAACCCTCAATAAAATGACGTTTTTCCCAAACATCGGTGCCGATATGGAAGGCATAGAGCTTGCCGATCCCAATAACGAAACCCGCACAATCACAGTTGAGAGTGCCAAAGTCGCGCTGGGCTTTTGGGATATTATTCTAGGCAATCGCACCATTCGCGATCTCAACATCAAAAACGCAGTCTTCTCCGCAAACACACTTGCGGAACAACCTGTAACCATTGACGAACTTGCCATCAACGAAGACGCGGAAGGGCGCTCCTTCCTGCAGCTAAACGGACAAATCGGCGAAGAAGCCTTAAGCGCCGAAGTCGACCTCAGCAACGAAGGTGACGTTAAAAACCCACAATTCGAGCTCAGCGACGAAAGTGCCATCACAGCCTCTCTTGGTAAATTGAAATTCACAGGAACCATTCGTCCCAGAACCATAGGTGGGTTTCATGTGCGTGATTTCACGCTTTCGTCCCCGCAGGAAACGGTAAAAGGCAATATGTCATTCGTACGCGGTAAAGGCCGCGTCGATGTTGAAGGTGATTTCGAATTCCCCCAGCATGGCTCCATTGTCGACGCCGACCTCGCCATAACGCGCGGCCCCGTACTGGATATAACAGGCACGCTGGATGCCAAGACCTTCGCAATCGAAGATTTTACCGGCGCCTCTTACGTCATCACCGCGATCAACGAATGGGACCGCATTTTTCCATCCCCCAATGACAGCACACATAATCCTTTCGCTGGCAAAACTGCGGATATCGATTTTAAGGCCGAAAGCTTTCTAGCAGGCGGTAAAGCCCTAGGCTCCGTCTCTGCACCGTTGACGATTAAAGATGGTACACTCTCCTTTAGCCCGCTTTCAGGAACACTATCGGGCGGTGATGTGTCTGGCGATATCATCCTTAAAGGATCAGAGAATGCTATAAACGGCGACATTAACATCACGGTCAAAAACTTCGATTATGGCCGTCTTCAGGAACGAACAAAAGAAACAGCCGATATCACCGGCATGGCCGATATCAAAATCAAACTTAAAGGACAAAGCGCAAATCTTGATGGGCTGTTAAAAGCCCTTAGAGGAAACATTCTGTTCATTGGTGGGCGCGGGCATATGCATTCAGGGATAATAGACCTGTGGGGCGGAGGGCTCGTGAATGCCATCATCCCCGATATAGGCGAAGCATCAACAATCAATGTGAATTGTGCTATTGCCGACTTGGAAATTCAAAACGCAATTGCTACGGCCAAAAACCTGTTTCTGGATACACAGCGAGTCACGGTGGCGGGCGAGGGGACGTATAATATCGATCAAAACAACCTCGACGTTAAGCTCAAACCCAAAACAAAATCTGTATCTTTAGGCGATATCTCAAGTGCTGTGATCATTTCAGGGCCGATAGGAAAACCGTCCATAACACCAAGCACGCTTGATCTGGGCAAAAAAATCGGCGGCTTGTTGCTGGGAACTGTCAACCCTGCTTTTCTTGCATTCACCCTCGCAGATCTCAACATGGGCGATGATCATCCTTGCAAGGCTTTCATAAAAGTTTCCGATGACGATGTAATAGAAGTGACAAACCCCGAAGCCGAAAACAAATGAAACGCTTTTATAAACTCGTCGCCACACACAAAGAGCAAGGCGGATATACCATTACGCTGGATGGGCGCCCGGTCAAAACCCCGCTAAAAGCCGCACTAAAAACACCAAGCGAGGCGATCGCCAGTGCCATTCAGCGCGAATGGGCAGAGCAGGGCGATGAGATCGTGCCTGATTCTATGCCGATCACGCAAATCTTAAACACGCAAATCGATAAAGTCGAAAAAGAGCGCGAAGCTATGCAAGAGCTTCTGCTCAAATATCTTGACACGGATTTGCTGTGTTATCGCACGGATCACCCGCCTTCTTTAAGGCAGGTTCAGGACAAAGCCTGGGACCCGTATCTCATTGGGTTTGAAAAGAAGTTCGGTACAAAGCTGGAGGTCACAGACGGCCTCACCGCGCTGACGCAACCACCAGAGGCGCACAAAGCGGTGCGCGAATATGTGGAAAGCCTAGATGCACCAGATTTTACACTCCTGCAGCTCGTCAGCCCCCTCTGCGGCTCCGTGGTCATGGGCCTCTCTTTCGTTGAAAAAGAACTCAGCGCCGAGGATATGTTCAAAGCCATGCGCGTCGAAGAAAACTTCAAGGCCGAAATCTATAACGAAGAGTTTTACGGCCAAGACCCCGCGCAGGAAAGCAAAGACAAGGCTATCCAAAGAGACCTCGCCGCTGCGCAAACCTACCGCGATTTATTGGATTAAAACCAGCCCTTAACATTCGCCAAGCGATATCCTTTAATCGCACGTGCGAGCCCCTTAAAGAACCTGTAAATAATGTAAATAATCGGCAGGCCACCCGCCAGGAACAAGGAAACAATCAAAACACGTAAATTATCACTGATAAAACCGTCCATGCATGGCGTCATATAGCCGTACACGGCTGTCAAACTGCTGGATTCAATGTCTGCCATGTTCAATCCCGCCGCCGCACTTTGCGCACAGGCATCAAAGGATGCATAATCTATATTCGCAACCAGATACACGGACCCAATAATCATCGTCACAATCATAAAAAAGCTGGCAATCCAGATCGTACGGATCACGTATGTCGAGTGGTTTTCCAGCAGGCTTTCATCTTCTGCGCCCGAACGCAGGACATACGCGTAAATAAGCACAGCAATAAAGAACAACAACGATACCAACGCTGCAGCTATGCTTGGCAAAAACCCTAGCCCCAACGCAACGCCAAAAAGCGCGTACATGTTGTAAATCTTTTTCTGTCCGGGTGGCTTGTGATCAATGTCAGCGGCGTCCATCATTATCTCCGTCCAAAGAGTTTCTCGATATCTTTTAAGGATAGCGCGATATAAGTCGGTCGTCCATGGTTGCATTGTCCCGAAAGCGGAGTTGCCTCCATTTGCCGCAAAAGCGCGTTCATTTCATCAACATTCATCCGCCGCCCGGACCGCACAGATCCATGACACGCCATCGTCGATAAAATATTATTCAGCCGCTCTTCAAGCCCCTGCGCGGTATCGCGCTCCGTAATCTCATCCGCCAAATCCTGCAAAAGCTGTTTGATATCGGTCTTGGCGCCCAAAAGCGCAGGAACAGATTGCACGGCGATTGTGCCGGGGCCAAAAGCTTCTATATCAAGGCCAAGCTTGGATAAGGCATCGGCATATTTTAAAAGCCGCTCGGTCTCGCTCTCTTCAAGGGTAACAATTTCGGGTGACAATAATCCCTGCTTTTCAACGCCGTGATCGGCGAGCTGCGCCTTAAAACGCTCGTACACCAGCCGTTCATGCGCGGCATGCTGATCGACAAGGATCATGCCCTCTGGCGTTTGCGCGACAATATAATTCTCGTGTAATTGCGCGCGCGCGGCGCCCAAAGGATGCGCCTGCACATCCTGATCCTGTTCAGGCATAGCGAACGCGTCCGCCCGCGCTGACGGCCCTAATTCTGCGGCGAATGAGGCTTGCGGCGCATAAGCCTGCTGCACATTCTCCGCCAAGTTCCCGTAAGCATAAGAGCGCGGCACAGGCGCGGACGCTCCGCGATGCAACGGCAGCCCAATAGAAGGACGCGGCCCGTCATTGGCTTGAAACTTTCCAAGCGCAGCATTGGAGACACTACTCGAAGCCTGCCCGCCATGATCATGGATAGCGTGTTTAAGCGCGCTGATAATCATCCCGCGCACCAATCCCGGATCACGAAACCGCACCTCCGCCTTTGCCGGATGCACATTCACATCAACCGCATCGGCCGGAACCTGCACAAACAACGCCAGCATCGGATGCCGCCCACCATGCAAAACATCGCTATAGGCTGCGCGCACGCATCCATACAGCAGCTTGTCCTTCACCGGGCGGCCATTCACAAACAGAAATTGATATTGTGACGTTCCGCGATGCAATGTTGGCAATCCGGCAAACCCTGAGAGCTGAAGCCCCTCGCGCTCGGCTTCAATCTGCAATGAATTTTCGCCAAATTCCCGCCCCAAAATCCGCGCCAGACGGCTCTGAGAATCCAAAACCGCAGGATGGTGAAAGCTTTCTTTCCCGTCATGCGTCAAACGAAATGCAATAGTGTGATTGGCCATGGCCAACTGCGTGAGCGTGTCTTTAATCGCCATAAATTCCGCGCGCTCTGTTTTTAAAAACTTAAGGCGCGCAGGCGTCGCAAAAAACAAATCGCGCACTTCGATTTGTGTCCCCGCAGGGTGAGAAGAGGGGGTGGCTTCATGTTTCTTGCCACCTTCAACACGGATCGACCAGGCTTCATCGCCTTGGCGCGTATGAATGCTGAGCCGCGCCACAGCCGCTATAGAGGCCAAAGCCTCACCGCGAAACCCCATATGTTGAATATTCACCAGATCATCGCCGGGTAATTTTGACGTCGCATGACGATCAACGCAGGCCACAAGCTCATCGCGGTTCATCCCCCCGCCATTATCCTGTATGACAATCTTGCTCTTCCCGCCATCGGTGAGATCAACGCTAATCGACGTAGCACCGGCATCAATGGCATTTTCGACCAACTCTTTGACCACGGCAAAAGGCCGTTCAATCACTTCCCCTGCGGCAATTTGGTTGATTAATGTTTCCGGTAAATATCGTATACGCATAAGAGTAATTTAGCGCGGCTAGGGGCAAGAGTCAGCTTTGAGTTGCATATAGAGGCTACGATCGGTGGATAAATCAGATCGCGTTCATGTCGATGATTGCGTCATCAAGCCGCGCATGTTTGAAATTTGTGTCATTTAAAATAGCGCCCGTAAGATCGGCGCGGCGCAAATCACACCCGCGTAAATTCGCGCTGCTCAAATCAACGCCCATCAAAATACAATCGCGCAAATCTGCCCCTTCAAAGGAAACATAGCGCAAATTCGTTCCGCTCATATCCACGCGTTGCAAGCGCGTAGTGTGATCATCATTTTTAAATTCCAGCGGGCACAGCATCGCACCCCTCAAATTTGCACGCGTGAACATCCCGTATTTAAAACTGGAGCCCCGCAAATCAGCATCCTGCAAATTACAGTCGCGAAAATCGGCATGATCGAAATACGCACTTTGCAATTCCGCCTTGTGCAAATCCTGGCTAAGGAACGTGGCATGATCGGCCCTGATTGCTGTGAGCGGGAATTTGCGAAGATCAATCACATCGCGTAAATCATAACGGCTGAGATCAAGCTGCCGCCCCGCTTTACCGGCCGTTGCAACCCAAACCGTGTGCTCTTCAAGCAACTCTTGCAAAGTCTTTCCAAGATTTTCGAGCTTGCTCCCCATATCCGCTTCGGTCACAGCGCCGCCAAGGAAAAGGCCCTTCTTCTCAACATTTTCAAGGAGCGCGCCGCTCAAAACGGAATTCCGCATACTGGCGTGGCTGAGGTTGGCGCCGCTAATATCACTATCAGCCAGATTAGCCCCTGTGAAATTCACGCCGCTCATATCAGAACCTCTCATGTCAACGCCACTCAAATCCGCATCTGAGAAATCCGCGGAGATAGCCTGCGCGCCTCTCATCTTCGTCGCGGTCAACTTCGCCCCTGTAAAAACAGTCTTCGCCCCAACGCCGCCAGAACGCTTGCGGTCTTCCAAAACACCTTGCTTATCACGCTTCATGATCTTGCCTTCGCGCATATCAGCATCAATCAGGTTTGCACCTGTCAAATTCGCCCCTGCGACATAGGCCCCACGAAAATCCACCCGCGACAGATTGGCATTTTCTAAATTGGCGTTGCGCAAATCACTGGCAAAGAAACTCGCCCCGACAAACGTGCCGTTTGATAAATTTGCTTCTAAGAAAAGGGAGCCTGTGAAATCGGCCTGGGAAAGATCTTTGCCCTTAAAATCCAGCTCAGAAAGATCGCGATACTGAAAAACTGCGCGCGCCCCACCTTTATCGCCGCGCAAAAACATCGCATGCTTGTGTATGGCCTCATCCAGCGTGGATTGGCTGACGCGCGGTAAATCGTGATGCTCTGGTATAATTCTTTCTGCCATATGCGCTTTCTTCGCAAAATCTACATTCGCGGGCGTATTCTAACGCCCTGTAAAGTCTACCAGAATTATGCCTAAAATTTTATGAATTTCTCTAAAATATGTCCGAGAAGAGAGTTTGTGCCCGCATTGGCGTGCCCGGATTGCAAGGTTTCAATGATTGGTCCAGAGAGCTGCTTACCAAGCTCTACGCCCCACTGATCAAAGCTGTTCACGTTCCATAAGACCCCTTGCACGAACACTTTATGCTCATAAAGCGCCAATAACAGTCCCAAATGATAGGCATCCAGCCGATCAAAAATGAACATCGAATGCGGTCGGTTTCCCTCAAAATGACGATGCGGCTCTTGCGCATTTTCACGCCCGTTCATCAGCGCATCGCTCTGTGCCATCAAATTCCCGACCAAAGCGGCGTGATGATCGTTAAGCCCATGCGTATTGTTCAAAGAGGCAATAAAATCAGCGGGAATGATCTGTGTGCCCTGATGTAGCGCTTGAAAAAACGCGTGCTGCCCGTTCGTGCCGCAATCCCCAAACGTGACAGGCGCAGTGGCATAGCTAACTTTATTCCCATTGCGGTCCACCGACTTTCCGTTGGATTCCATATCGAGCTGCTGCACCAATGACGGAAATTTCTGCAAATCCTGCACATAGGGCAAAACCGCATGCGTGTGATAACCCCAAAAATTGTTATACCAAACGCCCAAAAACGCCATCAGCATCGGAATATTCTGCGGTAACGGCGCGCTTTGGAAATGCTCATCCACCGTGCGCGCACCTTTAAGCAGCGCTTCAAAAGTCTCAAAACCATTGGCAATCGCGATCGGAAGACCAATGGCCCCCCACACGCTAAAGCGCCCACCGATCCAATTGCGCAAAGGCAGAATGTGATCACGCGCAATTCCAAAATCCTGCGCCCCTTGGTCATTCATGGTGACAGCATAAAAATGCTCTTCCACACCCGCTGCGCCCAAAGCCGCCTCGACCCATTCGCGCATCTGGTGCGCATTCATCATGGTTTCCTGTGTGGTAAATGTCTTGGAGGCGAGAATAAAAACGGTATGTTCCGGTTTAAGATCATCCAGTAACCGCTTGATTTTCACCCCGTCAATCGTATCAACGAAATGCAGCCGAGGCCCGTCTGCACCGGATTGCAGCGCTTCACACAAAATCCGCGGCCCTAGATCGGACCCGCCAATGCCGATATTCACAACATCTGTGATAGTGAAATTTGCGCGGATATCCCCGCTGATCGTTTTAATTTTCTTCAGAGTATTTTTAACAAATTCGGCAATATTGATGCCGTTAATCTCAAGGGAGGAAGGAACCGGCGTGCGTAGCGCAGTGTGAAGAACTGCGCGCGCCTCGGAAAAATTAATCTCATCCCCGCCAAACAGCTTCTCGCGCCAACCGTTCAGGTCAATCTCATCAGCCAGCTGAGAAAATAGGCCCAGCGTATCTTGTGTAATCTTGTGCCTTGAAAAATCAAACAGCAGACCATCAAGTGAAACGGAAAAGTCTTCAAACCGAGCTGGGTCGTTTTCAAAAAGTGCGGCGATATGAACATCTTCAAGAGCCGACTGATGCTGCACCAGCGCATCCCAGGCCGGACACTCCAAAGGTGATTTATTCGACATTGGGAAGTGTTTCGATTGTGGTTGCATCGAGATCTCCGGCGGGCTGCCCAACAAGAATAGTCACAAACTTTTCAGGCATAAGTAATCGCTGTGCTACGCGTTGAACGTCATCTATCGTTGCAGCACGAATGCTTTCTTCGCGCTGGTCAAGATAATTGATCGGCAAATCATCACGCTGCAAGGATAACAAACGGCCTGCAATCTTTTGCGTCGCCGTCAAAGCCAAAGGCAGCGAGCCGATAAGATACGCCTTAGCGTCCGAAAGTTCTTCATCTGAAATCGGTTCGTCCTTCATTTTATTGAACTCTGCATCGATCAGCGAAAGCATCTCGGGAACGTTCTCACTCTTTGTCGATGTTGAAACGCTTACGCCGTCAACATGACTGAGATCAAACAGGCCGGAATAAATACCGTATGTTAGCCCGCGCTTCTCACGAATTTCTTCGGTCAGCCGCGATCCAAATCCGGATGAACCCAAAACAAAATTCATCACCTGCGCAGTGAAATAATCGGGATCATGACGGCTGATGCCGGGTTGCATGATCTCAACAACCGTTTGCGGAATATCTTTTTCGTAAACGTGAATGGAGCCCTGATGCTGTAACTCCAGATCGTTAGGTGCAGGAACACTAACCTCCGGCAAACCGCCAAAGACCTGATCCAAAGTCGCCTTCAGCGTCGGCGCATCAATATCCCCCGCGACAGAAACAACAAGATTATTGCGCCCGAGGTAACTGTCATGAAACCCGCGCAAGTCCTCGGCAGTAATCGCCTCGAGGGATGAGAGCGTACCCCCGCTATTGAGCGCATAAGGATGCCCGGCAAACGCAACATCGTTCAAAAGCCGCGCGGCAATCCAGTCAGGATCAGTCAAAGAAGAGCGTATCCGGCTTTGATTGCCGCGGCGCATGCGCCCAATGGCCTCATCATCAAAACGCGGCTCCATCAAAGCAAGCTTCAAAAGCGCAAACGCGCGGTCTTTGTTTTTCGTGAGCGTTTTCACGCCGCCACCAAAATGATCCCGTCCGGAATTAAACGACAGCGAGATCGATAAATCCTGCAACTCTTTTTGGAACGCCTGCGCGTCCAGGTTACCTGCGCCTTCATCCATCGTATTGGAAACCATCCGTGCCAGCCCTTGCTTGTCTGGCGGGTCCTGTAGTGACCCCGCGCCTTTAAATGCAAAGTCCACCGCAATCACAGGCACGCTATGATCTTCTACCAGCCACGCGGTAATACCGCTCTCGCTCGTGACCTCCTGAATATCCAGCACACTTTCACGCGCCGGCACTTGCGTTGTTTCTTCAGCTTGCTCCTGCGCAAAAGATCCGAAAGGCGCGGCAAAGACCAGTGCAAAGAGAATAACAAAAAGATAGACTCTATTCTTCATCACGCACCTCGCCTTCAGTTTGCTCTTCTAGAGTCTCTTCTACAGTCTCATCCTGCGCATCGGTTTCTTCTATCGCGGGGGCAGGGGGCGGCCGACGATCATCCTTCGGCAACAAAATCCCAACCACAGGTGGCGTGTCTGTCATGAAATTGGGGTTGAGATATTCCTTGGCAACCTCTTGAACATGCTGAGCGGTCACCGCTTCAATCCGCGCAGGCCAGTATTCCACATCATCCAGTGTCGAACCCGTCGCCAAAGCCGAACCGATAATCATCGCCGGGCCGCTCAAGGAATCACGCGCATAAATTGCAGAATCCTGAAGCCGCGTCACAGCCTCCCGCAGCTCTTCCTCCGAAACACCCTCACTCAAAAGCGTCGTAAGCTCCGCATAAATGGCCTGCTCCAAATCATCCAGGGAAACACCCGGCGCAGGGTTTGCATAAACCCATAGCTGTGAATCATCCCATGCATCGGATCGATAACTCATACCAATGCTTGTGGCGATTTGCTGTTCGGACACCAAAGATTTATAGAGCCGCGAAGCCGGCCCGCCCGCCATAATCTCTTCCAGAACTTCAAATGCATAGGACTTACCGGCATCCTGCCGATGGCTGGGCACGCGATATAAAATCTGCAAAGAGGGCTCGCGTATCGCGCCGTCTTTTAAAATCACCCGGCTTTGCGAATGGAAAATGGGGGAGCGTGTGCGAACACGCTTAGGCGTATCGCGCCGTTCCAACGTTCCGTAAGTCTGTTTGGCCAATGCAAAAACGGTGTAAGGGTCAACATCGCCCGCTACAACCAGAACGGCATTATTGGGGGCATACCATTTGCGATGAAACTCAAGCGCGTAATCACGGTCTAAAACCTCCATCTCATGCGCCCACCCGATCACCGGTGTGCCATAAGGATGGTTGATAAATGCATTCGCGGCAATTTGCTCCCCAAAGCGTCCGCGTGGATCATTATCCGTGCGCTGCCGGCGTTCTTCCAAAATCACCTGCCGTTCAGATAATACTTCCTCGGGTGGTGCCAGCATCGCCTTCATGCGCCCGGCCTCCATGCGCATGACCTGCTCAAGCTGATCGGCCGGCACAGATTGGAAATACGCCGTATAATCCTGCCCCGTAAAGGCATTGTCATTTCCGCCAGCGCGGCGAACGATTCTTGAAAACTCTCCAGGGGCAAGGTCCTCCCCGCCAATCACAGACGAGCCCTTAAACATCAAATGTTCCAGGAAATGTGCAATGCCAGAGCGTCCGGGTAGCTCATCTGCAGCACCTGCTTTATACCACACCATATGCGTGACAACAGGCGCCCGGTTGTTAGGAACAACTATAACTTCCAACCCGTTTTCAAGCGTCATGCGAGAAGCATTGAAAGTTTTTTCGGGAGCTTTGTCTTCATCCCCGATATTTTGAATGAGATCGAGGCTGATCTTATTGGCCCAAGGTGCATAAGGCGAGAACGAAAATCCGGCCCCCAAAAGGAGGAGAACCGTTAATATGATGATGAATGATCGCATAGCGAGAGCCTATCCTTAAATGGCTATTCCTCAAATGACGGCGTTTCGCCTTCTGTTACAGGCTTACCTTCTTCGGTGTTCTTATTCAGGCGCTCAGCCTCGCCCTTGGCATCCAAAACAGTGGCTGAAGGGTCTGTGCGGCTTCCGCCAATGCCCAAAAGCTTTTCTGCCACGGGCTTGTTACGGTCATGTAAAGATGCAGTCTCGCTATCCACGCGCTGACGGATATTAGGATCTGCCACACTTCCACCTGCACGTTGAACCAGAGCCGACTCTCCATCAGTAATCACAGAAGCCTGTTCACGCGGTGCATCTTCTCCAAAAACAGTTTGGGCCGCTGCTACGTCAGGAGATTGCTCCTGCGGGCGCGGCGCACCGGGCTGTGGTGGCCTTAGCGTATAACTCGGCGGTAATGTTAGCGGCGCACGCTTAACAACCTGAAATTCGTCGGGAGCCGTCTTCGTTAGGCCCATTTGCTCTTTAGCCGTATCACACGCAGCCAGAGCCGTTAAACATAATGTGCTTATAAGAACTTTTTTAATCATCTTGGTAAACTACCCAATTCAATCAGCTTTATGAAGGTTTTTCTCAAAGAAGAAAGCGTAAATCATGAGGATGAAAACGCCAACACAAATCGCGCTATCGGCGATATTAAACGCGGGCCAGTGGAATCCAAAGGCGTGCAAGTCCAAAAAATCAAACACAGCGCCGAATCTAAAACGGTCTATAACATTGCCCAGCGCCCCGCCGATGATCAACGCAATGCCAAAATGATGAACAGGATTTTTTGTGCGAAACATCCATATCCCAAAGCCAATCACGATAGCAAAGGATAAAGCAATCAGCAGATACGGCCCGTAATCCGCAGAGTTACGCAACATGCCAAAGCTAACACCCTGGTTCCACACGACAACGAGATTGAAGAACGGCAGGACGTCAAACCCCAGATACGGCAGCCTTTCGGGCGTGTGCGCTAACCAGTCAATTAGACCGATAGGCTCGGGCTGCAACGGGTATAAGGGCCGCAAAGCATGCTCCATCACCGCCCATTTGCTAAGCTGATCGGCCACAATGATAAATACGGCAAGTGCCAGAGTCTTGAACGGGTTCATAACGAGCTTTTTAGCGGTTAAGCAAAAGGGACACAATATGATTGTGTCCCTCCCGGTATGTTTTACAAATTTATTTGCGTAAGAATTTAACGATTAACGCATCCAGCGATAACAGCCCCGGCCCCTTGATCAAAGGCACAGCCAAAAGCAGCATCCAGAAATAGTGATCGGGATTGCTCAAATCATCCCCAAAGCTATCGACCACAAAGAATTGAATAAGAACTGTTGTAAACAAAAGCCCGGCCGCCGCAAAGCGCGTGAACAAACCGGCGACAAGAAGGATCGACAAAATCAGCTCCGTTCCTGTGCCTAAAATAGCGGCAATATTAGGCGGAAGGACAGGCACGATATGAATATCTTTGAACAGATACAGCGTGGACCCCCAATCGTCGTTTAAAAAGTTTTTGAACTTTGACCAGCCTGACCAGAAGAAAATATTCGCGGCAAAAACCCGAATACCAAGATCTAACAGCGGGGACAAAGCGCAGTTCGATAGTTTCCGAAGCGGTTCAAATGTAGTGTCAATTTTGCGGGCTATGCCAATCATCTCAAATCTCCAATAATGTAAAATCCATGTTCTATGGAGATGTATTCGCCTCCAAAGCCATAAAAGTTTCAAAGGCTATGTGCTTTTGTAAAAAACCTTGAAAGTCAAAGCCTTGAAAGTCATTCAAGACGCCTTCAACAGCCGGACCAAGCGCTGCTCCTCCCTGAAGTTTCTGCAAAAATGAAAATTCGGCTTCATCCAAAACCACAATCTGCGTGTCCAAAGCAGGGCGATGGATCATCAAAAATACCTCGCCTTTATTCATGTCCGGTGCATCGCCTTCTCCATCAGAGAGCGCAAAGTCACGAATATCGCAAAGCGGGAAGAGTGAGTGCAGAAGGCGAACATTATGCCGTGGCGTCAGGCATAAATCTCCCAACTCTTCAGGAGGAATAGACGCCAATGCCTCCGCATCCAGCGCCTCATCATCGCGTGCGTAATAGGAATCGTTCATCGCAATTTCAAGCCGTGCAATATCGGGCAGATAGGGCAAAGATTTCGTAGGCTCAAATCCTTCAATAAATTCCGCAAACCCGCCGCCGTAAAAATTCAAACACCCATGCGTCGGCGGATTTTTAAGAATAAAGCTCCGTGCCATTTGCTCCAGAAACGGCGTAGAAACAAGCTTGTCGATGACAGGAAAACTGGCCACCATCACATCGGTCAAACTGCCGACAATATTATTGCGGTAAACCTTCAAACGCTCGGACAGAGCAATGTCACCCGTTTCAAAAACAGAATCCAAATCCGCAGGCGGATTGGCCACAACATCGGGATGATCGAGCATCACATCTTTAAAACGGGCCTGCACCTTACTCAGCTGCATGAGCAACCTCGCCTTGAGTAACACTTCGAATAATCGCGCGCGCTTTATCCGCTTCCCCAACCAGCGTTTCAAGGGTTGGGAAATCCTGATCCCATTCGATCAAAGTTGGCACCGCGCCAAAGCGCTTCACCGCATGCTCATACAAATCCCAGACATCCTTTTTTACTGGCCGCGAATGCGTATCGACCAGAATGACACCATCGCCAACTTCTTTTTCAACATGCCCGGCCAGATGCATCTCGCCGACATGCCGCACATCAATCGTATCGATATATTCCCACGCATCATATCCGTGGTTAAACGCCTGCACGTATATATTATTGAGATCAAGCAAAATCCCGCAGCCCGTGCTCTCGGCGAGCTTGTTCATGAACGCATCTTCATGCATTTCATTGCCCTTAAACGCAACATAGGTCGAGGGGTTTTCAATCAGCATTTGCCGTCCGAAAACCTCTTGCGCCCGCGCAACATTCTTCGCCAGCTTATCGAGGCTTTCTTGCGTATAGGGCAGGGGCAAAAGATCATTCAAATGCGCATTCCCGCTCGCGCTCCAGGATGCATGATCCGAGACGTTAAACGGCTGATACATATCGATCAGTTCTTTAAACTGGCGCAAATGCCCCTCGCTGACTGGCTCATCCGAACCCAGCGATAATCCAACTGCATGTAAAGAAAGATTGTATTTCTTGCGCGCTTCGGACAGAAAGTGACGGTGAGCGCCGCCGCCAAAATAATTCTCAGGGTGAACTTCCAGCCATCCAAGATTGAGATCAGTTTCTAAAACCTCCTCATAATAGGGATAGCGAAGGCCAATCCCCACCGGCTCATCAGGGATGGCGGCCGGTGGGAATGACTCGTAATTCTTAGTGTGCTGCACCATCAGCTTCAGCTTCAGCTTCGCCAGCTGCTGGTGTCAATGAACCGCCCGCAAGCTTTTCGCACACGCCAGCTGGGAGAGTGAGCCACTCACCGCCATCTGCATCTTCAGTCGCATGACCTGCACATGAGTGTGATTTTGAAGCATTTGCACAATCGTTGTGACCGGCTTTAACAACGCCATAGCACTTTTCTTTTGCTTCTTCATGTGTATCAGCATTCGCAGCGCTAACGCCGCCTGCTACTGTCAATGCAACAGCAGAAGCCAACAACGTATTTACAGTCTTTCTAGAAACCATCTTTTGATTCTCCTTTAAGTTAGTTTCAT
>CAYGNI010000038.1:0-16758 GCA_964351195.1 uncultured Micavibrio sp. | reverse complement strand
GAACGTGAAGAGGACGAGATTGAACCTGAATTCGAAGATGAACCTGAAGAAGAACTGGAAGAGATTTAGATTATGACCCCCGGCCCATTACAAATTCTGATTGTTATCCTGTTGATTGTTGTTGTATTCGGCGCAAGCCGCGTGCCGGGCATCGCCGAAAATCTGGCGAAGGGGATTAAGTCTTTCAAGCAAGGTCTTAAAGACGATGACGCGCCCAAGACCATCGATGATAAATCTGATAAGAAAGAGTAAGTGATCCGCCATGCTCGATTTTGGCTGGACAGAACTTCTTGTGATCATGGCTTTGGCGGTGTTGGTGATCGGGCCAAATGAAATTCCTGCTTTGATGCGCGGCCTTGGCAATCTGATGCGCCGCGTTTCCTATATCAAATATGCGTTTACATCCCAGTTTGACGAATTCATGCGCGAGGCGGATATGGATGATATTCGCAATTCCGTGAATTTTGAAACGAAGCGTCGCAGCGAAGAATTTGACGAGGCCGAGGCGGATGAAGATGTTATGCTGCCTTTGCCAGAAGATACCCAAGAGGGTGACAAAGATGAGTGAAGCTAAACCCATTATTGGTCATTTGGTGGAGCTGCGAAAGCGGCTCCTATGGGTGATTGCGGCGATGGGGGTCGGGACAGCTGTGTGCTTTGGGTTTGTGGAGCAGATTTACAGTTTTCTGGTTGAGCCGTTGGCGCAAGCGGGGAGCCAGCGCCTCATATACACCGGTTTGACGGAGGCGTTCTTTACCTATCTCAAGGTGGCGTTTTTTGCGGGGATCTTTTTGACGTTCCCGATTTTGCTGTATCAGGTTTGGCTGTTCATCGCGCCGGGACTTTATAAAAATGAAAAGCGTGCGTTTTTACCGTTTTTGATTGCGACGCCGGTGTTGTTTTTTACCGGCGGGGCGGTTGTGTATTACGTTGTGATGCCGCTTGCGTGGCCGTTTTTCCTGAGCTTTCAAACGGGTGCACAGGAAACGACTTTGCCCATTCAGCTTGAGGCGCGGGTGAGTGAGTATCTCGACCTCATCATGACGTTGATCTTTGCCTTTGGGCTGTGTTTTCAGCTTCCCGTTCTTTTGACGCTGCTGGGGAAGGCGGGATTGGTGTCTGCGGACTGGCTTGCATCAAAGCGTAAATATGCCCTGATCGTGACGTTTATTGTCGCGGCGTTTTTAACCCCGCCGGATATTGTGAGCCAGATTGTTTTGGCGATGCCGATCCTGGCGCTGTATGAACTTTCAATCGTGTTGATCCGTTATGTCGCAAAGAAACCCTCCAAAGAGTCCGCTCAAGATTTATCAAAAGCGGGTTAAAGACGGGCAGCTTAAGCCCGATCCGATGCAGGAAACAGCCGCGGCTTCGCTGGACCGGCTGTATCGTGAGCTTTTGACCTATAAGCCCAAAAAGGGTTGGTTCTCGCGCAAGGAAGAGCCGCCGCGCGGCATTTATCTTCATGGCGGGGTGGGGCGCGGCAAATCAATGTTGATGGATTTGTTTTTTGAAAGCCTGCCTGCGGATATTCCTGCGCGCCGTGTGCATTTCCACGCATTCATGATTGAGGTGCATGATTATATTCATTCGCGGCGCGAGGATGACGGTATTCGCGAAGGGGTGGATGCGACTTTACCGCTTTTCGCGCAGCGATTGTCCGAGCGCGTGCGGGTTTTGTGTTTTGATGAATTTCATGTTGTAGATGTGGCCGATGCCATGATTTTGGGGCGGTTGTTCCGCTGCCTGTTTGAGCTTGGGGTTGTGGTTGTTTCGACTAGTAACTGGGAACCGGACCGGCTTTATGAAGGTGGCTTGCAGCGTGATCGCTTTTTGCCGTTTATTGAATTGCTTAAAGAACGCCAAGAGGTTTTGCATCTTGATAGTCCCAATGATTACCGTACGCAGTTTTTGACGCAGGAGGGGAGTTATTTCTTTCCGCTGGGTAAGGATGCGCGTGGGCACGCAGACCGCGTGTTTGAGACTTTGACCGAAGGGGCAAAGGTTCATGGCGAGGATATTACAGTGAAGGGGCGCGTTCTTCATGTGGAGCGCGTGGCGCGCGGCGTGGCACGTTTTACGTTTGATCAGCTATGCGCGCAGGCTTTGGGGGCGGAGGATTATCTTGAGATTGCGCAGCTTTATCACACGGTGTTTTTGGAGGAGATTCCCAAGCTTAAGTCCAAGAACCGTAATGAGGCGAAGCGGTTGATGAACCTCATTGATGCGTTGTATGAGAACCATGTGAATGTGATTATTACGGCTGATACGCCGCCCGATGGTATCTATGGCGGCGCGGATCACGGGTTTGAGTTTGAGCGCACCGTGTCGCGGCTCCTGGAGATGCAAAGTGCGGCGTATATCGGCGGGTGATAGGTGAAAGATTTTAGGTGAAAAATCGCGCCAGTGCGCTATCCTAAAGTTATGCCTACGTTTATTCGCCGCATGTTTTCCAAACGACCGCCTCAGCCTCCCGGAGATTATTCCGAGCAGCGGGAGTCTTTGCAGTCTGCGAAGGTGAAAGAGCGTTTGTCGCTGGCGAAAAATACCGAAACCAATAAAGAGATCCTCTATTATCTGGCGGAGCATGATCCTGATCCGAAAGTGCGTAAGGCGGTGGTGCAAAACGAGTCTATGCCTGTGCATGTGTCGCCTGTTTTGGCGATGGATAACGATCAGGATGTGCGGCTTGCGCTGGCGAAGCGGTTGATGGGGTTGTTGCCTGATCTCTCGCAGGATAAGCATAGCCAGCTTTATGCTTTTGCGGTGCAGGCTTTGGGGACGTTGGCGCTGGATGAGGTTTTGAAAATCCGGATTGCGCTGTCGTCTACGCTGAAGGATCATGCCTATACGCCGCCGAAAATTGCGGGGCAGCTTGCGCGCGATGTGGAGCGCGAGGTTTCGGAGCCCGTATTGCGGTTTTGTGCTGCACTGTCGGATGAAGATTTACTGGATATTCTAAAAGACCATCCCGAGGGTTGGGTGGTTGAGGCGATTGCGCGGCGCGATCAGGTGAGTGAGGATGTATCCGAAGCGGTGATTGAAACGCAAGATGTGCCCGGCGGGCAGGCGTTGATTGAAAATGAAGGGGCGCAGATTGGTGAGAATTTGCTGCAGGTGATTGTCGATAAAGCGCGTGAATTCCCTGAATGGCAAAAGCCTATGGCGCTGCGCAAAAGTTTGCCGCTTGAGGCCGCACGCGAATTGGCGTCGTTTGTGGATGCGTCGGTGCGTGATTTGCTGGTGCAGCGCGGGGATTTTGATGCGGAGGAGATGGAGGAGATTTCCGAAGTGTTTCGCCGCCGCATGGATTTTGCGTCCAAGAATAAAGTCACAGAAAGCGAGCCTGCGCAGGTGCGATTGCAAAAGGCGATCGAGGCGGGGGATGTGAATGAGGATGCCCTGTCAGATGCGCTGGGGATGCGTGATTACGATTTTGTGATTGGCGGGCTGGCGTATCTGGCCAAGACCCAAGATGCGCAGGTGCAAAAGATCATGGATATGGGCGCGGCGAAGTCCATTACGGCGCTGTGCTGGAAGGCGGGCGTGTCGATGCGCCTTGCGCTGCAGTTGCAGAAAACGATGGGGAAGGTGCAGCCTAAGGAGATGCTATACCCCAAAGACGGGAGTGATTACCCACTAAGTGAGGAAGAGCTACAGTTTCAGGTGGATTTTTTGGGGTTGTAGGCGTTTTTTATTGACATAATTTTATTGTTTGTATAGTTGTCTACTATGGTGACATTATCTCCTCCAGACCTTGATCCTAATAATCTTTTGGTTGCTCCAGAGGATTATACGGATCTATGTCGTCATTTTCGTATCCAGGCAGGTGCGAAGTTATTGCCGAAAGATATGTCGCTTACTGAAATATTTTTTAAACACGGTCTACGTGGTAGCGGTTTGTTGATGAGGATGCGTTTAGAGAACGTTCTTGAGCCTGTTGTATCTTTTGCTGTTATGACACCAAAGGTATGGTCTTATTTTATTCGTTGTTTTTTAACAGGGAAAGAGCCTGAGGATGCTCTTGAGATGTTTGATGATGCATGTATGTTTTCTGAAGAACATCAGGCCAATATTTTGGCGGGTCTACTTCTGGCCCTTACGGGAAACTCTCATGTTGCGAGTGTTGCTAGGTTTGTGCCGGAGAGTTATCGAACGAAGGGTTACATTTCTAGTGCATTACAACGTGGGGATAGTTATATGGCAAATGTTATAGGGCATGCTACTAGATTGACGCCTAGGGCTATAGGCTCATAGAAAAGCTATTTTCATTCTTAAACTCCCCTATTTATCTCCGCTCTTCCATGGTCTAGTATACGGCTTTAGAGATTCACACATGAAAGGCGTAAGATCATGAAACCTCCTGTAAAAGTTGCTGTCACCGGGGCGGCGGGTCAAATTGGATATGCATTACTCTTCCGGATTTTGTCGGGCAGTATGCTGGGGCCTGATCAGCCGATTATCCTGCATTTGCTTGAAATTACGCCGGCTTTAGGCGCGCTTGAAGGCGTGGTGATGGAGCTCAATGATTGTGCATTCCCATTATGTGCGGGCATTGTAACGACCGATGATGCGAATGTGGCGTTTAAGGATGTGTCCTATGCGTTGCTTGTCGGGTCTATGCCGCGCAAAGACGGGATGGAGCGCAAAGATTTGCTTTCTGCGAATGGCGGGATTTTCGCGCCGCAGGGTAAAGCATTGAATGATCATGCAAAACGTGACGTCAAAGTCTTGGTTGTTGGGAACCCGGCGAATACGAACGCACTCATTGCGATGGAAAATGCGCCTGACCTTCCGCCCGAATGTTTTACGGCGATGGTGCGCCTGGATCACAACCGTGCGATTTCACAATTGGCGGAAAAGACAGGTGTGCATAATACGGATATCAAAAAGATGACGATCTGGGGGAACCACAGCGCGACGCAGTATCCTGATATTCATCAGGCCAGCGTTAAAGGCGCGGATGCGATCGATCAGGTTGATCAGGATTGGTATGAAAGCACGTTTATTCCCACTGTGCAGCAGCGCGGCGCGGCGATTATCAAAGCGCGCGGGGCATCTTCTGCGGCGTCTGCGGCGTCTGCGGCGATTGATCATATGCGTGATTGGGCGCTTGGGACGGCTGATGGGGACTGGGTGTCCATGGCGGTGCCAAGTGACGGGTCGTATGGGATTGAAGCAGGTGTGATTTACGGTTTCCCCGTGACATGTTCGGATGGGAAATACGAAATCGTGCAGGGGCTGGAGATCAATGATTTCTCCCGCGCGAAGATGGATGCGACCGATAAGGAGCTTCGTGAGGAGCGCGCGGCGGTCGAAGATCTTTTGGGCGGGGCGTCTAAAGCGGCTTAAGCTCAGCTTATATTCATAGAAGCAGCGGGGGCAGGTTTTGTTTCCGCTGTTTGCGTTTCAGGTGCCGGGCGCGGGGTTGCCTCATCAAATGCCGTGGTTAGCGGCTTGTCATTAGATGCCATTGCTGGCGCGGGATCTGCCGGGTCGAATTTTTCTGCAACGGCTGTATGGTATTCAAGCCCGCGCGAAATTTTTGCCACATAGTTTTGATAGACTTCAGCGGCGCTTAACGCACGGTCATCTCGGTAATAAAGGCTTGGGTTGTTTTTATGTAAGATGGAATGGCCGCGGGCGCTCATATAAGATGCCATGCTTTGGTTCGGGTTATCGCGCAAAGCGGCCATGATCATATCGTGACCGCCTTTCCCAACGTTATGTTCCATGTATGAATGCGCGATCAGGCGGGTTTCGTCTGGAACACCGGAAGCAAAACGTGCCATTTCGCGCATGGCGGGCTTCAGACTTTTTATATTGCTCATGTTTTCCAAAAGCGTAAGCTCGGATGCAAAGCGGTCATCATTGCGAAGGGCAAAAACCTCGCCTTTCCCAAGCATGGAGCCAGAGGACATTTGGCTGCCGAAAGATTTGTACCGATCCCATGCATAGGTTTTTGTTTGTTGCATGATGCCCGAGGCAGATGAACCGGGCATAGCGTTGTCTTTATATGTGGAGCGATGGTGGCCATAATTAGATTCAATATAAGCCATAGCGCCGAGTGCTTTTAGGCCAAAGTCTTCGGCGCGGTAGCCGCCGATCGTTAATCCTGTGTGATATACGGCGGCTTCACGCATGGCCATGTATGTGGCTTCATCTCGGCTGCCGAATTTTTCTGGATCGAACTTTCCTGGTTCGAAGGGGTGTTCTTTTATGTATTGAAGATGCGTTGCGGCTTGTGTGTTTGCTCCTGCCCAACCCGCTAAACCTTCGGGAATTGTTGTATGAAGGAGTCTTGTCAGGCCGCGACCAATGCTTTGCGGATCGGCTTCTGCCATAAGGGCGTTTGCCTGATTTTCCGATATTGTGTTTCCGACGGGGCCGTTTTCGCCGCTGTTAGTGTTCAATGCGATTTGAAGTTTGAGCTGCTCAATTTCTGAGAGATATTCAGCGGTTGCTGCTGCCTGGATTTTCTCTTCAGGGACGGTCAGACCTGCCGCGCTTTGGATTCCTTCCCATGTTACGGATGTTTCTTCGCGGCCGATTTTGCCGTCGCGGTAAAAGCGATGGGTCTTATCGTTGACGTATTCGCCTGTTGTTTCCAGGGTGGCTTGGACTTTTACGATTAAATCGGGTCTGCGATATTCGATGATTTTAAGCGCGTCGAAGCCTGCATCGGCGATGGTTGAAAAGAATTTTGGATCGCGCGGATCGGCGGTTTCGAGATATGTTTCAAGCTCCGAAGGTTCAGCGGTTTGTGCACCCAGAAACATTTGGTATTCGCCGCTTAGTCCCTCGTCTTCCAGGAATTGTAGGGCCGCGGGGTCGTTCAGAGCGTCTATACTTTGCAAATAGGCGAAGAAGGCTGCCCAATCGGGCTTTTCAGTTTTGACAATCAGGTTGGCGGCGTGAGTTGCATCAAATTTTGATTCAGGTGTTTGTGGTTTTGTAACGATGGGGCCTGTCGCGTGTAATGCCATGGTTAGCTCCTGCCTGGTGTTGTAGGCGCATGGGCCGGTGTTTTTGCCTCTTGCGTTATCGTTGGCGCGGCCGCGGCTTCGAATGGCTTTGCGGCGGCGGCGTTGTCGAGCGCAGATGGTTTGGGCGGCGGCGGCGGTTCCCAGACCTTAGGTTCGTATCCTTTTTCAGGATCGTTCCAGCGGCTTAGGTCGGCGCCGGCGCCTCTAACTCACAATCTTAGAGCTCACGCGCACGCAATTGCTCGTGCGAATATTACACAAAACTGCTTTACAATGCCCATTAAATCAGTGCGAAAATGCGGGCTTTCACCGTAGTACCATGCGGTGGCTTTTTTTCTATCTTCGTGATCGTAAACGATTTTTCCGAGCTGATTTTCCAGGTCAGCAATACGCTTTCCAGAAGCGTCATAGAGCGCGGCTGGTCTAGTTTCTGTTTTATTAGGGGACACATCACCCTTGGCATTTGTTGCCATGGCTACACACTTTCCCTTCTATTATTACCGTTAATGTTTATTTTTATATTTATATTATTATGAGCTAATTTTACCTGAAATGGGCGGAAAATGCAAATTTACGACAGAGTCGATGCGGGCGCGTTTGGGTCAACCGAATCAGGGTTTTGTGCAAAGCTGAGCGTTGTGTTCAGACGCTCCGCGGTTGTTGGGTTTGCGGGGGTGTTGAAGCCCGTTGCAGTCGGGGTGTAAGTGATTGGATTTCCTGTGATATGTGGAAATAAATGGCTCAAACTTGGAAGGTTTGCCGCGTTCCAAGCGGTGCCAATATCGTAGACTGCATCAGTTATTCTCTGGAAAGTGCTTCTATCATCGCCACCATCTTCGGGGTTTGCTGCGGCTATAAGGGCCAGCGTACTTTCCAGACTGTCTCCTTTTTCGCGCTCAGCGGCAAGGATGCCAATGCCGTCGCCGCCGTTTGCTTCAACGATGTCGATGCCGGCAAAAAAGGTTCCTGCGCCGCTTGTGATAGCGTTCCATTTTGCGCGGTCTTCGAAGCTTAAAGATAAGGGCTCGCGTGCAGCATCAGCAAAAACATCCACGGGGAGCGGGGCGCTGTATCCTAAAACCGCGTATTGGAATCTATCTGTAGGCCCTGTTGTTCTGGCCATGTTACTACCCTCGTTACCTTAAAACACACTTTTTATAATTATGCCCTCAGTATACACGATTACCGGGGTTTTGCGCAAATTTTGGGCGGGTTTAGGACATGCTGGGAGTAGTGGGGGCTGCGGTCATTGCGACAGGATTGAATTCCTTGCTCGCTGCTGGATCAATAATATTCGCTTCGGGCATATTTGAAACAATGCTCATCGCTCTATTCAAATCGTTTCCGGGCTGAAGGCCGAGTAGGGCAAGCCCATATTTCAGCATGTCGGGCGAAATGCCGTCTGGATTGGCTGCGAAGATTGCAAAGATTCTTGCTTTATTATCTGTGACAAATTGTTGTACTTCGTCGGGTGTCATTTCCGGCGTCTCAATTTCTGTTAGTTCGGTTTCAGTTTGATGTGCCGTTTTGGCTATGGCTTCTTGCTGCGCCATACCTTGTTGAAGTTGTTTGATTGATGCATCGAAAGCGTCGCTAAACGCTTTTTTCAGTTCCATCATTTCGTTGGGATGGCCGACTTTAAAGGTGCCGCTGTAATCTGGATCTGCTTCAGCTGTTTTTATTGCGGCGATGATATGGTCTTCAGTAATTTGTGTTTCTGCGCCTGTTCTATAATTTATTGTGACAAAGTTACCGTTATAATCGCGGAAGATCAGGGCGTTTTCATCGAGGCCGTCTGTGCCAATTTGTGAGGTGTTGAATACAGCTCTGCTGCCGATGGAGAATTTTGCCAGTATGTTTCTAATGTTGTCGGTCGCGGCGCGGGTTTCGTCCACCAGTGTCATGTATCTTTGGGCATCTTCCCGGCTTAAGCCTAAATTTTCTGCGGCTTGATAGGCTAGCTCCTGAAATTTTTCTTGATCCATGCCGGTCGAAATTTTTTCGTAGGCTTTCATGAGCGTGTCATCCATCAAAGCTCTGACCATGATGTCTTGCGCGCTGAGGTTCGGGAAATCTTC
The DNA here is from genome assembly GCA_964351195.1 of uncultured Micavibrio sp. GTDB lineage: Bacteria > Pseudomonadota > Alphaproteobacteria > Micavibrionales > Micavibrionaceae > TMED27. The sequence goes on along the minus strand of CAYGNI010000038.1, from coordinate 7,694 downwards.
ACTGTTGGTTTCAATGAATGTTTTTAGATTTTCGTTGAATGTGGTGAGTGCACTTTGACGATCTATAGATTCATTTAGGGCATCCAGCTGTGCTTGTAATTCCGGGTCCGTGCCGTATTTTTCCATGAATGTCGTTATGTTCTGGGCCACGTCTTGCATTCTTTGAAAATCGGTCTGCGAGGTTTCGATGCTTTTTTCCAGCTCTGCTATCATGTTTTCGGGCGTCATATTTTCTGGGGCGGTCAAGATGTTTGCCGCAAGACCTTGCTCGGTTAATTCCAGATTTTTTTGCGCTTCGCGGGTTAATTGATTTGTGACTTCGGCCTTTGCTTGTTCGCGGAGTTCTACTCTGATTTGTTCAAGGGCGATGTTTTCGGCTTCTTCTATAGTGATGCCTTGCTCTTCCGCGATTTGTGCGGCTAATGCGTCGAAGCGATTTTGCAGCTCGGGAACACCTTTAATTTCAATGTTAAGTTGCTCGTCCGACATATCCAAGATCTGCTGAGCTGTATAATTTTGCATCAGGAATGTCCATGCGTCATTGGACAGGCTCTTTATTTCTGCTAATGCGGTATCGCTGAGCTGAATCGCGACAGCGGTGGCGAGTTCGCGACGGCGTGCTTTTTCTTTCGCAGAGTCAGCGTCGCCTTGTGCATCAATTGCTCTTGTTACCCCTGCGATACTGGAAAGGTTTGACCCGGCAAAAACGATTTTTGCAAGAATGGCAGGGTCATCTGTAATGGCAAATAAATTGTGCGCAGCCTTAGGCCGCTTTTCTTCTGTATCAATATATGCTGTCGGATCGACCGCCATTTAACACACTCTCTTTTTATAAGCCCGGCCGTTTTTCGGCCTGATTTTTGTTAGTTTTTCTTACTATGCAAAATACAGGATAAAAATTAAGGAAATGTTAATGTTTCTTTTGATTTCAGGCGTATTTACGGGTTGAAATGAATTCACAAGGGGGATAAACCATTGATGTAGATTCATTTTACCAAAGGTTGGAGAACGAAATTCCATGAATATCCATGAATATCAAGCCAAAGAATTATTAGAAAAATACGATGTGAGCGTCCCTAAAGGCATTCCCGCGATGAATGTCGATGAGGCCGTAAAGGCAGCGGAAGAGCTGAAATCCGGCGGAACGGAGCTGTTTGTTGTGAAAGCGCAGATCCATGCCGGCGGACGCGGCGCGGGGCATTTCACCGATAACCCATCAGGCAAGGGCGGTGTTCGTCTTTGCAAAACTATCGACGATGTTAAGGCAGCGGCGGAAGCGATGTATGGCAAAACGCTGGTGACCAAGCAAACCGGCCCTGAAGGGAAAGAGGTTCAGCGCCTTTATGTGACAGACGGTGTGGACATCGAAAAGGAATATTACTGCTCTGTGCTTTTGGACCGTGCAACGTCGAAAGTGACATTCATGGTGTCGACCGAAGGCGGCATGGATATCGAAGAAGTCGCGCATGAGAATCCGGATGCGATTACGAAGGTTGCGATTGACCCTGTGGGCGGCATTACGGACGCAGATGCGGGCAAGCTTGCGGATGCGTTGAAGCTTACGGGTAAAGCGAAAGACAGCTCCATTCCGTTCTTCAAGAACCTCTATAAGTGCTATATCGAGCTTGATGCGTCTATCGTTGAGATTAATCCGATGATTTTGGCGGGCGACGAAGTGATGGCGCTGGATGCGAAGTTCAATTTCGATTCCAATGCGCTGTATCGCCATCCTGATATTCAGGCGCTGCGCGATGAAAGTGAAGAAGACGAGAACGAGAAAATCGCGGCGGATAATGAGCTTTCGTATGTGCGTCTGGATGGCAATATCGGCTGTATGGTTAATGGTGCGGGGCTGGCGATGTCGACGATGGATATCATCAAGCTGTATGGCGGTGAGCCTGCGAATTTCCTGGATGTTGGCGGCGGTGCAACAGCCGAGCGCGTGACAACGGCGTTCAAAATCATTCTCTCTGATCCTAACGTGAAAGGTATTCTGGTGAATATCTTTGGCGGTATCATGAAATGTGATGTGATCGCGCAAGGTGTGATCGCGGCGGCGAAAGAGGTGAATTTGAAAGTGCCTTTGGTTGTGCGCCTTGAAGGAACAAACGTTCAAAAGGGTAAGGAATTGATGGCGGGTTCAGGCTTGCCGATTATTTCTGCAGACAATCTGGATGATGCGGCCAAGAAGGTCGTGGAAGCAACAAAGCAAGCGGAGGCAGCGTAAATGTCAGTACTCGTAAACAAAGATACAAAAGTGATTTGCCAGGGCTTTACCGGCGCGCAGGGGACTTTCCATTCTGAGCAGGCGATTGCTTATGGTACCAAGATGGTTGGCGGTGTGACGCCGAAAAAAGGCGGGCAGGAGCATTTGGGCTTGCCAGTATTTAACACTGTGAAAGAAGCTAAAGACGCGACAGATTGTAACGCGAGCGTGATTTATGTTCCGCCTCCATTCGCGGCTGCGGCGATCATCGAAGCGATTGAAGCGGAGATTGATCTGGCGATTTGTATTACCGAAGGTATTCCTGTTTTGGATATGGTGAAGGTTAAGGCGGCGTTGGAAGGTTCCAAGACTCGTTTGATCGGGCCGAACTGCCCGGGCATTATCACGCCGGATGAATGTAAGATCGGGATTATGCCTGGTCATATTCATAAGCGCGGGAAGGTCGGGATTGTGTCTCGTTCCGGCACTTTGACTTATGAAGCGGTGGCGCAAACGGGCGCGGTCGGTCTTGGGCAGTCAACCTGTATCGGGATTGGCGGCGACCCTGTGAACGGCACGAATTTCATTGATTGTATCGAAATGTTCATGGACGATCCGGAAACCGAAGCGATCCTGATGATTGGTGAGATCGGCGGGACGGCAGAGATTGAAGCGGCTGAATATTACAAAGGCCTTAAGACCAAGAAGCCGATTGCCGGATTTATCGCCGGTGCGACTGCCCCTCCGGGTAAGCGTATGGGCCATGCCGGCGCGCTGATTTCCGGCGCGGATGATACGGCGCCTGCGAAGATGAAAGCGATGCGGGATGCCGGGTTTGCGGTGTCCGAGAGCCCGGCGGGCCTTGGAAAAGCGGTCGTGGAAGCGATGGCGGCTTAAATGTTTGTTCTTAAGACTATTCTTAAAGGCGGCGTTGTTCTCGGTGCTGCCTTTTTGCTGTTTGGCAGTTTGAGTGTTCACGCGCAAGAGTTTGATCCTGTGTTTGACAAGTTGCAGTGGCGGGCGCGGGTGCTCGTGATTACGGGCAACCGCGATGAGCCTTTGGCAGATGAACAGTTGATCGAGCTGCAGAACGCGCAGGGTGGGCTTTTGGACCGTCAGGTCGCAGTTTTACGTTTCCGTGAAGATAATTTATTTGAAGTGGAATCCTTGTCCAATTTTGATTACGGCGGTTGGTATGACATGGACGCGCCAGAGCAGAGTTTCATGGAAGAGCAACTGCAAACCGACAATAATGTGTTTTCCGTTGTGCTGGTGGGCTTGGATGGCGAAGTCAAAAATGTGTGGCTTGATCTTGTAGAGCCGCAGGCAATTTTTGACGTGATTGATGAGATGCCGATGCGTATACGTGAGATGGAAGCCGCTAAGTAAGCGCCTCTTGAAATCGAGGGCATTAAAGGAAAAAGATTCCTCCTAATTCTGCTATCGGTAAAATTTACCACTCAAGAAATGGCATTAATTTCATTCTAATCCATTGAAAACAAACGTTATTCTACTCTATATCTTTATGCAAAAACTGGTATATAGTTTGCATATTATTTCTGCATAAATAGCCTTCTATAGGCTTTTTTGACCAACAAGGATGGAGAGTAAAAATGGCAAACTATATCTACGGAGCTATGACATTTGGAGCTTTGATACAGGCTTATGTGATTGTTGATACGAATGTTCCTAATAATCTGTGGTATTGGATAGACTCAGTCATTCCATTCTAATTCCTAAATACATTATATATTCGCGCGGGATGGTAATTCCCCCGCTTGAGGCAGGGGTGTTTTGCGTGTACGATCATGGTCATGACAGTACTTGACCAGATGAGTGATGCGCAGCGATCCCTGATTTCCAGTCTTCCTTACCGTGTAGGGCTTTGGGTTAGCAAAAGTGACAGCTCTGGCGGCGATGATGCGGATGATTCAGAGTTGGCAGTTCTGGAAAGCCTAATACATGGGTTTTCGGGTGAGGTGTTTGGCTCCGAGCTTCTCCAATACATCATGGCTGATACGCTGGCGCAAAAAGATAAATGGCCGGGCTGGGCCGACACGCTTGAGGATGTTCCGCAAGATTGCGAAATGGCGGTGGGAATGTTGCGTGACTTTGTTGATGAAAAAGAAGTAAAAGCCTATGCGCGGCGTCTCATGGAGATTGCCGAGGCTGTTGCTTTGGCGTTTCGCGAGCAGAGCACTGATTTGTCAATCATCGAAAAGGCTCAGCTTTATATGAGTTACTTTTTTTACGTGGTGCAGACTAAAAAGCATCAGCCGCGTGTGCGCTCGTTTGATGAATTTTTGTATATTAGTCCTCATGAGCGTAAGGCGATTAACGAGATTGCTGCTCGTATCGGACGGGCATGCGTCTAAAATATAGAGCTTTGGACTCTTGATTTTCCCTGCTTTTCTGGTTTACTGCGTAGTGCAAACACTAACGAAGAAAGCTGCTGCCCAATTATGACGCAAGAATCTCCCAATCCAACGTTTCTTTCAGGCATCAATGCGGAATATATCGCACATCTTTACGGTGAATATCTCTCTAATCCCGGAAATGTTGACCAGAGCTGGAAGAGCTTTTTTGAGGGGCTCAACGGCAGTGAGCTTGAGCTTTTGCAGGAGCTGACTGGGGCGAGCTGGACTCCGGAGGAAAACCGTCAATCCACACGTGCCTTTAACAGTCCTGTAACCACCCAGATTGGTGGGCAGGTTTCTAACAATGTTGGTGGGGACGTCAATTACGGTCGACGCTCCAATGATGCTTTGTCGCCAGAGGATGTTAAACAGGCCTCTATGGACTCTATACGCGCGCTGATGCTGATCCGCGCATATCGTGCACGCGGACACATGCTTGCGGATTTAGACCCGCTGGAGTTGAAAGATAAAGGTGATCATCCGGAGCTTGATCCGCTGCATTACGGATTTGTGGCATCTGATTTTACGCGCCCTATCTTTATCAATGGCGTGCTAGGTAAAGATTACGCGACGCTCAACGAGATTGTTGATATTTTACAACACACTTATTGTAATAAAATCGGTGTTGAGTTCCTGCACCTGACTGACCCTGAAGAGAAGGCATGGATTCAAGAGCGTATTGAAGAGCCGCAAAATAAAACTGAATTTACGGTCAATGGGAAGCGTGCCATTTTGCAGCGTATGATTGCTGCGGAAAAATTTGAGCAATTCCTGCATAAGAAATATCCGGGCACGAAGCGTTTTGGTGTTGATGGCGGCGAAGCGCTTATTCCTCTTATTGAGCAGATCATGAAGCGCGGCGGGCAGATGGGCCTTGAGGAAATCGTTATTGGTATGGCACACCGCGGGCGTTTGAACGTGCTGGCCAATGTTATGGGTAAGCCCTATACTGCGATTTTTGCGGAGTTTCAGGGGCAATCAACAACGCCGGATGATGTTTTGGGGTCCGGCGATGTGAAGTATCACATGGGAACTTCGAGTGACCGTGATTTTGACGGGAATAAAATTCACCTCTCGTTGACGGCGAACCCGTCTCATCTTGAATTCGTCAACCCGGTTGTGATCGGAAAAGTGCGCGCGAAACAGGTGCAGCGCAATGATATTCAATCCGTTTCCGTGCTGCCACTCATTTTACATGGGGATGCAGCCTTTGCGGGGCAGGGGATTACGGCGGAAACGCTGATGATTTCAGAGCTGCCCGGTTACCGCGTTGGCGGAACGGTTCACATCGTGATCAATAACCAGATCGGCTTTACGACGATGCCGAAATTCTCACGCTCTGGCCCTTATTCTACGGATGTTGCAAAAATGCTGGCGGCGCCGATTTTTCATGTGAATGGTGATGACCCTGAAGCGGTTGTCCATGTAGCGCGCATCGCGACGGAGTTCCGTCAAAAGTTCAAGCGCGATGTTGTGATTGATATGTATTGTTACCGCCGCTTTGGTCACAATGAAGGTGATGAGCCTGCGTTTACGCAACCTTTGATGTACAAAAAAATTGCGACCCAGGAAACTGCGCTGACCAAATACACAAACCAGCTTGTGGCTGAACGCGTTGTGACGCAGGACGAAGCTGAAGCGATGGTGCAGGAGTTTAATGATTATCTGGAAGAGGCTTTCAAGGCAACGGAAAGCTATAAGCCCAATCAGGCTGATTTCCTTGGCGGTGCTTGGGAGGGCATGAAGGTTATGCCCGAGGGGCCAAACCGTGGTGAGACGTCCGTTAAAAAAGATGTGCTGCAAAAAGTCGGTAAAGTGCTTACTGATATTCCTGCGGATTTCAACATCAATAAAAAGTTAAAGCGCGTCATTGAAGCGCGTGCGAAGATGATGGAAACCGGAGAAGATTTTGATTGGGCTATGGGTGAGTCTCTTGCCTATGGGACGCTTTTGAATGAAGGGTTTGCCGTGCGCCTGTCAGGTCAGGACGTCGGACGAGGCACATTTTCGCATCGTCATGCGATTTGGTATGATCAGGAAAATGAAGAGAAATATGTTCCTTTACAGCATATTGCCGAAGACCAGCCCAAGTTTGAAGCGCATGACTCGCCATTGTCCGAAATGGCAGTATTAGGGTTTGAATACGGATATTCCTTGGCTGAACCGAAATCTCTGACGATTTGGGAGGCGCAGTTTGGTGATTTCTCCAACGGTGCGCAGGTTATGATCGATCAGTTCATTTCCTCCGGTGAGAGTAAGTGGTTACGGATGTCCGGCCTTGTGATGCTGTTGCCGCATGGTTATGAAGGGCAGGGGCCGGAGCACTCTTCAGCGCGACCAGAACGTTATCTGCAAATGTGTGCGGAAGATAACTGGCAGATTTGTAACTGTACGACGCCTGCGAATTTCTTCCACGTTTTGCGCCGTCAGATGCACCGTGATTTCCGCAAACCGTTGATTGTGTTTACGCCGAAATCTCTGCTTCGTCATAAATTGGCTGTGTCCACGATTGATATGTTTACGGAGCAGAGCACATTCCATCGAATCTTGTGGGATGATGATCGTGAAAAACTTGTGGCGCCGGATAAGATTAAGCGCGTGATTTTGTGTACGGGTAAACTTTATTATGATTTGCTTGCAGAGCGCCGTGAGCGTGAAATCTATGATGTTCGTATTTTGCGTTTGGAGCAGCTTTATCCGTTCCCGAGCATCGCTTTGGCAGAGGAGATTTCTGCAAATAAAAACGCGGATGTTATCTGGTGTCAGGAAGAGCCTGAGAACCAGGGCGCATGGCAATTCGTTGATCGCCGGATTGAAAATGTTCTGACCAAGCTTGAACACAAAGCCGGTCGTCCGCAATATGTTGGGCGTAAGGCTGGGGCTGCGCCTGCGACGGGATTGATGTCTCGTCACCAAAAAGAGCAGGCTGAGCTGATTAATGAAGCGCTGAGCGTTGAATAGCGCGTAAGATGTTTTCGTGAGAAAAAAGCTCGATCTTTCTGTTTATTTTGTCGCTGATCCTGCGTGCTGCGGGGGGCGGGCGATTGAAGATGTCGTGATGGCGGCGGTGA
>CAYGNI010000037.1:0-16818 GCA_964351195.1 uncultured Micavibrio sp. | reverse complement strand
TGCGCGACACACCGGTATTGGAAATGCTGTATCAGTTAAAAGAAGCCGGCAAAATCCGCAGCTATGGCGTATCCACCTATACGGTCGAAGGCGGCAAAATGGCGGCGGATCTTTGCGATGCCGTCATGGTCGCGCATAACAAGGGTTATACAGACGAAGCCGCCGTCATCGCCCATGCAAAGGCCAAGGGCAAAGCCGTGCTGGTGAAAAAAGGCCTCGCCTCCGGCCATATCGCCGATGCAGCCGCCTTGCAGGACAATATTCGTTTTGTGCTGGAAACGGCGGGGGTGACCTCTATGGTTTTTGGCAGCCTGAACCCCGATAACATCCGCAAAAACGCCGCCGCCGCGCAGGGGTTGACGGCGGGTGGGGCATAACCTCTTGATTCTGTGCGGTTTATAAACCCCATCAAGATACTTTCATTTTTGATCTCATCCATATATGATACCGCGCTAATAGCGACGCAGCCTCTTGGGCATGCAGATTCTCGCTTATACGGCACTATTGCGGAGACGTGGCCGAGCGGCTGAAGGCAACGGTTTGCTAAATCGTCATACGTGGCAACATGTATCGAGGGTTCGAATCCCTCCGTCTCCGCCATTACTTCAAATAATCGCCCAGAATGCTTTTCATCCGCTCTATTGGCTCATTTTTTAAAAATTCACCAATAGAGCGCAAATTCCACCCGTCTTCTTCGCGAGAAATATGCACAAACACATAGGCGTTATTATTGTTGGCGTCCTGTTCATGAAGGGAGGTATCCAAAAAACAATGTCCCGTATAGCCATCACACAAACGGATCAGCGGATCTTTCACATCACTGAAATGATGCCCGCTTTTGATCGAGGCTTTGAAAATGAGATGAACCACATTTTCAGGCAAGTTTTTAAGCTCAACAGAAATTTGCTCGTCATCGCCATCGCCAATACCTTCGACATTATCGCCGCTATGGTAAATCGCACCTGACTCATCGCTGTAAGATTGAGGCTCCGCCGTCACCGCTCCAAGACATGCCCCTTCGGTGTCGTAAAAGAAACAGGAAAGATCAAGATCGTGATGCGCCTTACGCGTGCCGATCAACGCGCCAATTTTGTCCCCAAGATCGGGATTCTCATTCGGGTCCCACCCAAGACCAACAAAGATCCGGTGATGACCTTCCTGTGTAACGTTTAGCGGAGATGTTTCACTAGGGTTCATACGCGTTTAATCAAGATAGTTTTCGTCTTTGAGCTTCTTATGCTCGCCAAGATCGGCTTTGATGATGATCAGGAACCCCAGCACAAGAACAAGGATGCCCAGCGTAATAATCAGCTTCACAAATACATCCCAGGCCATAAAGCTTGTCCACATCTGAAGGATGACCAAGCCCGCGCCGGTGACTACCATTCCAATCAACGCAATCAACATATTGTTATGCATAGCTACTTTACCTCTTAAACGGCCTTTTTCATGACAACCAAAAACGCTTCACGCTCAAAAAACAAGAGCATACGCCGAATTTCCCGCTCCATAGTAACAACTTCCCAGCCTTCCGCACCATTGCGGTTCAGAAACTCTGAGAATTTTAACGGATCAACCTTCGACCCGCCAAGGAATAAAGACCCCAGCATGCTTTCGCGGTAAATCACCACTTTGTATTCGAATTTTTGTGTCATCCCAATTTTGCCTTTAACAATTCATTCACCGCAGCCGGATTAGCCTTGCCTTGTGATTTCTTCATGACTTGACCTACAAAGAAGCCAAAGAGTTTGTCTTTCCCACCGCGATAGGCAGCAACGTTGTCGGGGTTTTCGGCAATCACTTCATCGATGATAGCTTCAATCGCGCCGGTATCGGTCACCTGTTTCAGGCCCTTTTCTTCGACGATGGCGTCGGCATCTTTGCCCGATGCGTACATCTCGGCAAACACATCCTTGGCGATTTTGCCCGAAATCGTGTTGTCCTTAATGAGGGCAATAAGCCCACCCAGCTGCTCCGCCGAAATAGGGGACTCAGCCAGCGTTTTCTCATTCTTGTTCAAAATACCGAGCAATTCGTTGATGACCCAGTTCGCCGCCAGCTTCGCATCGTTATCATTGGCGACAATTTCATAGTAATCTGCGCGGCGCTGCTCGGCGATCAACACGCTCGCATCATACGGGCTAAGACCGTATGTCTCGATAAAGCGGTGCTTTTTCTGGTCCGGAAGCTCCGGCAAAGTTTTGCGGATGCTCTCAATAAGGTCGTTCGACACATGCAACGGCAGCAAATCGGGATCAGGGAAATAGCGATAATCATGCGCTTCCTCTTTGGAGCGCATAGAGCGGGTTTCCTGCTTCGCCGGGTCCCAAAGCCGGGTTTCCTGTACAACCTCACCGCCGCCTTCAATGAGCTCAATCTGGCGCCGCACTTCGAAATCAATGGCCTGCTGCACAGCTTTCACAGAGTTCACGTTTTTAATCTCCGCGCGTGTCCCAAGCGGTCCACCGGGCTTGCGTACAGACACATTCACATCCGCGCGCATAGAGCCTTCATCCATATTCCCGTCGCATGTTTCAAGATAACGCAAGATCATACGCAGCTTGGAGAGATACGCCGCCGCTTCCTCAGGTCCGCGAATGTCGGGCTCTGATACAATCTCCATAAGCGCGCAGCCGGAGCGGTTAAGGTCCACATAAGACTTCGTCGGATGTTGATCATGTACGGATTTCCCCGCATCCTGCTCAAGATGCAGGCGGGTAATGCCGATTTCCTTAACGCTGCCATCAGGCAAATCAATCTCAATAATCCCTTCACCGACAATCGGCTGATCGAATTGGGAGATTTGATACCCTTGCGGCAAATCGGCGTAGAAATAATTCTTCCGCGCAAATACGGATGTGTTGTTGATTTTGGAATTCAGGCCCAGCCCTGTCTTCACCGCCTGTTGAACGACGAATTCATTGAGAACGGGCAGCATGCCGGGCATAGCCGCATCCACGAGTGATACCTGCGAATTAGGCTCCGCCCCGAACTGCGTCGACGCACCCGAAAATAACTTTGAGTTAGCGATGACCTGGGCATGAACTTCCATACCGATCACAATTTCCCACTCACCTGTTTCGCCTTGAATAAGCTGTGCCATATAAACTCCTTGAAATACGAGGGATAAATTAACGGCCCATGGGTGCAAAGTCCAGTGAGAAAGAGGCTTTTAAGCCTTATTGTAACCCGATACCCAGTTCGTGAATTTGCAGACAACGCATACTATGCTGACGCGAGACGTCATCAAAGGTTTTGCTGTTCATAAGGGTCGCCAGCGGATCAAGGTCTTTGGGGTTGGTTCGCAAAGAGTTTTCAATGATGCCGGGGGCGCGGCTTTTCATCTCCTCCGCCACGCTATTAGCCAGACAGGAACAGGTTGCCTGCGGGTTTTTCATGGAATACCGGGCCTTGGGATCGCTAAGACAGGAATGCATGATCATCGCCCGCGTCGGAAATTCGATACAGGGCGCATAGACGAACATCATCATCCGGTTGCGCTGAAATTGCCCTTCCGGCGTGTCTTCATTCATAGCCTTGGCTTGCTCCACGGTCATGACTTCGGAGAATTTCGCAGACGTACACGCACAGAGCAGCTCTAGGTCTTCACCCTTCATGACCGGGTGCTGCTGACGAACGCAGTTGTTATAGTAAGCATTCGCGTAATCTGCTGAGGTTTTGAGGGTAGGAACCTGCGGCGTTTGTTGGCCCAGCATTTCGTCAATCTGTTGCTCCGGTGCAGGAGCAGGAGCAGCTTGCCGCGTCGAAGGATTGGGCTTCAAGAACGTATCCTGCGCCGCCGCAGGAGCAGAAGCCAGAACCAGCATCAAAAGAAAGAATAACCGCATAGCGTTAGTATGACAGCCTCTATGCAGCTTGTCGAATAGTGCTTTGCGGCTGCGCGGTGAAATTCGCGGCTTTCTCAAGCGCGCCTGCGGCTTTGAGAACGGTTGCCTCATCCCATGCGCGTCCAATGATTTGAAGCCCCAAAGGAAGCCCCTGCGCATCAAGACCTGTGGGCACCGAAATACCGGGTAAGCCTGCCAGGGACGCCGGAACCGTAAACACGTCATTGAGGTACATCTTGATCGGATCGTCTTCATTCTCACCAATCGCAAACGCCGCAGACGGCGCGGTCGGGGTGAGGATGATATCGCACTGCTCATAGGCCTTCTCAAAATCCTGCGCAATCAGGCGACGAACTTTCTGCGCCTTGATGTAATACGCATCGTAATACCCGGCAGACAATGCATATGTCCCGATCATAATCCGGCGTTTCACTTCGTCGCCAAATCCTTCGGCGCGGGTTTTCTCATACATCTCGATCAAATCTTTACCTTCAACGCGCTGCCCGTAGCGCACGCCGTCATAGCGCGCGAGATTCGATGAACATTCCGCAGGCGCAATGATGTAATAGGTCGGCAAAGCGTAATGCGTGTGGGGCAGGGAGATTTCAACCGGCTCCGCGCCCGCATCTTTGAGCATGGCAATTCCGTCTTCCCACAGCTTTTCAATTTCCGCAGGCATGCCGTCGACTTTGTATTCCTTGGGAATACCGACCTTCAGGCCTTTAATATCGCCGCTCAAAGCCGCCGCGAAATCAGGCACTTCAATATTGGCCGATGTGCTGTCTTTCGGGTCATATCCCGCCATAGATTTCAGCAACAATGCATTGTCTTCAACTGTGCGTGCAAAAGTTCCCGCCTGATCAAGCGAAGAGGCGAACGCAATCGTCCCCCAACGTGAACAGCGCCCATAAGTAGGCTTGATACCGACAATCCCGCAAAACGCGGCCGGCTGGCGAATAGAGCCGCCGGTGTCCGTTCCGGTTGCGCCCATCGCAATGCGCGCGGCTACGGCCGCAGAAGACCCGCCGGAAGACCCGCCGGGCACAAGCTGTGCATCATCGCCTTCGCGCTTCCACGGATTGATCACATTGCCGAAATAACTGGTCGTGTTGGACGAGCCCATCGCAAATTCATCAAGATTGGTTTTGCCCAGCATCACCGCGCCATCGGTAAATAGATTCGCAGTTACGGTAGACTCATATTGAGGCTTAAAGCCTTCAAGAATGTGGCTGGCCGCCGTTGTTTGCACATCATAGGTGCAAAACAAATCCTTGATCGCCAGAGGAATGCCGTCCAGCGCCCCGGCTTTACCGCCTGCGCGCCGCTCATCAGACTCTTTGGCCTGCTTGAGTGCAAGCTCAGGCGTTTCGGTGATATAGGCATTTAAATCCTTCGCCGCTTCGCCGGCATCAATATGCGCCTGCGTCAGCTCCACGGATGTGAAATCCTTGTTATCAAGCCCCTTAAGAGCCTCAACGATGGTTAAATCTGTCAAATGGCTCATAGCTCTTACTCCACAACCTTCGGGACAACGAAGAACCCTTGTGTTTCTTCAGGTGCATTGGCCAGCACTTTATCTGCGCACGCACCGTCTGTGACTTCGTCCGTACGCAGCGCCAGATCGATATTCACCACATTCGCCAGCGGCTCCACATCATCAGTATCAACTTCTGAAAGCTGCTCAATCCAGCCGATGATATTGCTGAGCTGCGGCGCCATTTTTTCCAGCTCCGCGTCGCTCATTTCGATCCGCGCCAATCGCGCCACTTTTGCAACAGTTTGTTTGTCCATCGTGTCAAAATCCTTTTCGAATAAGCTTTTTAGCGCTAAGACAAGGGAATGACAATCGATCTCTTAAAAAATATTTTGCATGAACGCCCGAAAGGGCAGCGCATTTTGGGCCTCGATGTCGGTAAAAAGACGATCGGCCTTGCCCTAAGTGATCCGTATCACGGTATCGCCACACCGCTTCAAACCATCAATCGCACGAAATTCACCAAGGATATGCAGGCTTTGCAAGGCATCGCCGAAGACTACGAAGTCAAAGGTTTCATCCTCGGTCTGCCCATTAATATGGACGGAAGCGAAGGGCGCCGCGCCCAAAGCATCCGTGATTTCGCTGCGGAAATGGCACGCAGCCTAGGTAACCCGTGGATCGCATTGTGGGATGAACGTTTATCCACAGTTTCTGCGGACAACATTGTGGATAACTTGGTGGAAAAACGAAAAACCAAAATAAATGCAAAGGCTTCCGGCCTCATCGACAAGCTTGCCGCGCAGCATATTCTTCAGGGTGCTTTGGATTTTATAAACGCTACTTCACTAAAGTCGGAACAGTGATTTTCGAAACAACGTTTCGAAAATTGTAACGCCGCGACAGCGGCGGGCGCAGCGAAGCGAGCACAAAAACGAGGGCCGCAAAGCATAGCCAGAATCCGAAGGAGGATGGCTTATGCGGCGCAGGCCTGTAAAGAAGACGGTGCGCCATAGCGCATCAACTCATGCCCGTGATGACGCATCCAGTATTTGCCTTCTTCATAGTTGTCGGAAATCTCTTCGCACAAATCCCAGAAACGATCGGAATGATCAAGATGCTTGAGATGCGCGACTTCATGCGCAACCACGTAATCAAGCGCTTCGGGCGGTGCAAAGATAAGACGCCAGGAAAACGACAGCGTGCCGTCACTGGAACAACTGCCCCAGCGGCTCTTTGTGTCGCGAATAACGATTTTATTGATCTTTTTGCGGATCATCGCGGCTTTTTCCCGTGCAAGAACTTTGATCTCTTCTTTCACAAGCTGCTTCAAATAGCGCTCAATCCGCGCGGACGGATCATCTTTATTGGTGTGCACGAACAAGGTTTTATCTTCTAACGCAAGATGCGTATAGCGCAGATCTTCATCAAAATAGATACGGACTGTCGTACGCTGCCCAAAAATGGGAATAATGGTGCCATGCTCATATTCAATCAGGGGAGGGAGCTCATCGAGCTTTTCCTGCATCCAGCTCTCATACCCTTCGGCAAAGGCCTGTGCACGGTTCAAAGATACGCCTTTAGGCACCACGAGGTGAAAGACGCGTTCCTTGCTATCAAGGCGGAGCGCCATGCGCCGCGCCCTCGGATTGCGCCGAACTTGAATATGCGATGGTAGGGTCATGGAGGGCAGATTAGCCCAATCTTTTGTCTCTGTCACCAACAAGATGCATGCCTTTTGCCATATTTCCAGTAATTTTTTCACGAATGTCTCTCCCGGCGTTTATACCCTGAGTAAGCAGTTCATCACTAAGGTCGACAGAGGGGCGCGTTCGAATGGCTGTGACCCAGCGCGGATTATATCTTAGCTGTGCCTTGATAATCGGAGCTGCCATTGATGGCGCCAAATCATCAACCTGCCCATGAACAAGGCCATATTGAATATACGGGTCACTCCATGATCGTCTGATTTCAGGTTCATCCACGCAAACGACGATTATGGGAGTAGTGGATTGAGAGCAAAAAACACCTAAATCAGGGTTTAGCCCCGTGTAAACACCATCATAATAGGCATTACCGTCGGGCATGATAAATCCATCCTGTTTTAAAACCCTTAGGGTTGAGGAGGCCAGGCAGGCCTCCAGCGTCGCCTCACGGCCCGAAAACGTAACTTTTCTAACATTTCCAATATCAAGATCACCACCAGAGCCAATTTTAGCAGCGGCGGTGACATGCATCTTATACCCATGAGGGCTGGATAAACCGTGTTTCTCGATCGCCTCCCTCATAATATCTTCTATGTGCTGCAACGGATGTTTCGCCGCCGCTAAATATGAAGTTATAAAATTGACGGGACGCGCACTTTCTCCTATGCGGCCAATCTCTCCCCACAAATGTTTCAGTCCTTCAGCGCCGGCATGCCTATGGACATAGAGATTATTAGCTCCCGCGCTAAGCCCGGTTGCTTCTTCGATTTCGATAGCCGGATCTTCACTTAAGCCTATCAACACACCTGCACCGTATGCTCCCAAAGCCCCACCACCTTGAAGAGCTACGCGAACTCGAGTTCTTGAAGGTTGCTGGCCGACCGACCCGATTGCGGCCAAATTTTGGTGCCCTGTTATCGCATTCATGCGTATTATTCTTCTTTTTAAACGTTCAAATTCAAACGATAGGGAGAACACAAACCCCAATCCAGCACCAAATGTTGCGCAGCGCACAATGATATTGAAATAATATGACGGGTTTTATAGCAAAAATGATATAACTTAATCGAGCGTCTCGCGGAAACTTTCAGCGCGGTTCTCACGTATCCAACGGCGCACCGCGGCTATGCCGTGTTCATCGCGGTTATAACGCTCGGGCATCGGGTTGCCTTCTTTGCCCAAATCTTTCTTGGGGACAGAATCGCGGCTAAGCCCATTATTCTTATCCGCGTCCCGAATAAAGGCGCGAATGCGCGGCATAATTTCCTCGCGCCAGCGACGCCCGTTGAAGATCCCGTAATGCCCGCATCCAAGCTGGAAATGGTGATATTGCTTGGCCTGGGGCAGGGAATAGCAGAGTTCATGCGCCGCCGTGGTTTGCCCGCGCGCGGAAATATCATCCAGCTCGCCCTCAACGGTCAAAAGCGCCGTACGCTTGATATCCTGCGGACGTACATCATAGAGTTTGCCGTCAATCGGATCGCGCCATTTCATCATCCCGCGCGGCAAAAGATGGCGTTGGAAAACGGTTTCAACGGTTTGCAGATAAAACTCCGCAGGGATATCCATGACCGAAAGATATTCATTATAGAATTTGCGGTGCGTCTCGGCCGAACTCCCATCCCCCTGAATAAGGTGAGAGAAGAACTTCATGTGAGATCCCACATGCTTATCCAGATTCATCGACATAAACCCGCCAAGCTGCAAAAATCCGGGATACACGCGCCGATGCGCGCCGGGGTAATAGAACGGCACTTCATGGATTGCCGCTTGTTCAAACCACTTCAAAGGCCGCGTCTCCGCAAGCTCCGTCACAGTTGTCTTGGACACCCGCGTATCAATGGGCCCACCCATAAGGGTCATAGTGGCCGGCTGGTTCGGATCGTTATCCGAAGCCATTACAGAGGCTGCCGCCAAAACAGGTACAGCCGGTTGGCACACCGCAATAACATGCGTATCGGGACCAAGAAGGCTCAAAAACTCACGCAAATAGGTAATATAGGTATCAAGATTAAACTCACCATCGGATTTGGCGACTTGCCGTGTATCCTCCCAATCGGTGATAAACACGTTGTGATGGGGCAAAAGTGCTTCCACTGTACCCCGCAAAAGCGTCGCATAATGACCCGACATTGGCGCAACAACCAGAACGGTAGGGTCATTACGTTTGATGTCACGCGTAAAATTCACGAGACGACAGAACGGCTTTTCCACAATGATTGTCTCAACAACGCCGACCTCTTTTTCATTGATAGTCGTTGTCGCCAATCCGAATTCCGGGCGGCCAAAACGCCGCGTTGTACGTTCAATCATCTCCGCACTGGCGCTCATATTGCGGCCAAGCTGCGTATAGGCAAGGGGGTTCCAGGGGTTTTGAAAGGCATTACGCATCAACTCGGCCTGCAGACGAACAGGCGTCATAATCGCGTGCTGTAGCTCATAAAGATGATAGAGCATAAGAAATCCTTTCTTTATCCGATCTCGTATTGAATATATAATATTTTAGCATAAAAGACAGCCCAAACTGTGCATCTGCACAAAAACAAAAATTATGATCGAAAACGTCCTCGCCGAGTGGCACGCTAACTTTCTGGTTATAGACCGCATCCCCTTTGCGATTGCTGCGATTGTGATTGCAGCTGTATGCGGTATGATTACTGGGCCGCGTGCAGGTAACGCCAATCCCGCGCTATGGATTCTTATTGATAAGCTTTTCGGTGGGCTGGGCAACCGCCTCGATAAAGCGCAGCGCGCCAAAGCCGATCTGATCTTCAGAGGCTTTCTGGTTACAGCCTTCAGTATCTTTATCGCCGCAGGGCTTGGTAAAGCCTTTGATAGCCTGACGGAGGTTCCAAAATACGGAAGCTTTATTGAACCGCTCATCCTTGCACTCCTCATCACAAGCGGCGCGGTGTGGTTTTCCCTGCTCAAACTCTATTTTGCCTTGGACAAGAACGAGGTCGGGAAGGGCGCATACTACGCGATTGCCTGCACCAGCCGCACGAATTTGGCTACCGCTGACGATTATGCCATTACCCGCACTTCCTTGAATATAGCCGCGCGCAGCTTTGATAAGGGTCTCGTTGCACCTATACTTTGGTATATAGCGCTCGGCGTTCCAGGTGCTGTCATTTACGGTACTGCCTATGCTTTAGTATGGCGTTTTGGCAAAGATGGGTTTTCCAAAGGTTTCGGTAGCGCCGCTCTAGCTATTGAAAAGCCGCTTGGATTCGTTCCTTCGATTATCAGTGGTCTGATGATTACCCTGGCCGGGCTTTTTACGCCCACCGCCAGCGTCGGAAAAGGTATTCTCGCCTGGCTCGGCCACAAAAACCGTGCCACATACGAACAGGGCGGCTTCGCATTATCAGCCTTGGCATGGTCCCTGAACCTCAGCCTCGGCGGCCCATCGCAGGATTTGACCGGCCACGCCATAAAAGCACGTTGGGTCGGTCCCGAAGGTGCCACGGCCAAGAACGACCATAAGCATCTCCGGCGCGCTATATATATCAATATCTTAGCGCATCTTCTCTTCATCGCAGCATTATTGGGGGTCTATTTATGGGGCGGCGTTTTGACGGGCCATACTCCTCAATTGTTAGAAGTGAAAACCAGTGCTTGACTTTTGGTGCAACAATGCACTATTTTCCGATCAAATTTTATAAGACGATTACTAAGAATAAAGGATAAAGCCATGAGCCGTCGTTGTGAGATCACTGGAAAAGCTGTGATGAGCGGAAACAAAGTTTCCCACGCACAAAACAAAACAAGACGCCGCTTCTTACCAAACGTTCAAGACACAAGCCTGTTTAGCGTGGCTTTGGGACGTTGGGTTAAGGTCCGTGCGAGTGCCGCAGGCCTGCGCACTGTTGAGCACAAAGGCGGTTTGGATTCGTTTTTGACAGGAACAGCTAAAACAAAGCTGGACCCAAAATTGCGCCCTGTGAAAGCAGAAGTCGAAAAGAAATTGGCAGACAAAGCTGCTTAAAGGTTTTAAATGCGATTTTAAAACCCGCCACACATGATCGGCGGGTTTTTTATTGCCTGAAATGAGAGAAAAATGCTCGAATATCCGAATTTCAGCTTTGATATCCATCATAAAGCGCCTGATTCAAAGGCCCGCCTTGGCACGATCAAAACCCCGCATGGAGAGATCGAAACCCCCAATTATATCTTTTGCGCGACAAAAGCTGCCATCAAAGGGCTTTCCCCTGCGCAAATGCGTGAAGCCAAGACTGATATTATCCTCTCCAATACCTATCATTTGATGCTGCAACCGGGCGCAGATTTGATTGAGAAAATGGGTGGCCTGCATAAATTCACAGGCTGGGATGGCCCCATGCTCACCGATAGCGGCGGGTTTCAGGTCTTTTCATTGGGCGAGGGCACAATGGCCAATGAGATTAAAGGCAATAAATCCAAACCCGAACCAGGCAAAAAGAACCTTCTCAAAATCACCGAAGAGGGCTGTACGTTTAAATCTTACGTCGATGGCAGCATTATCAAGCTCACCCCCGAAAGCGCGATGGACATCCAGCGCAAGCTGGGCGCAGATTTGCTGATGCAATTCGATGAGTGTACGCCTTATCATGTTGATAAAGAGTACACCGCACGCTCCATGGAAATGAGCATGCGATGGGGCGATCGCTCACTTCAGCAATTCGAGCGCGGCGATAATGGCGCGCAGGCCCTCTACGGCATTATTCAGGGTGGAGTGTACGCTGATTTGCGCCAAACATCCGCCGCCTATACCAAAGACCGCGACTTCTTTGGAACAGCCGTGGGCGGCTGTCTGGGTGGCACGCCTGAGGAAATGTACAATATTGTCAATGAAAGCCTGCCCTACGCACATCCCGCCCGGCCTGTGCATTTCTTAGGGATTGGGCAGATCAAGGATATTTTCACCTTTGTACGTCTCGGCGTTGACACCTTTGATTGTGTGATCCCAACACGTTTGGCGCGCCACGGTTCGGCCTTTATGCAGGGTCACCCGGGTGAAACTATACATTTGACCAATGCCAGATACCGCCATGACGACACGCCGCTTGATGAACGAAATGGCATTCCGGCCTCCTGTAACTTCTCAAAAGCCTACATCCATCATCTCTTAAAGGCAGGCGAGCTGCTGGCTGTGCAAATCCTTGCCCAGCATAACGTGGCAACTATTAATCGTCTGATGCGCGAAGTCCGCGCTTCCATCAAAGCCGACACCCTGGATGAGCTTGAAAAAGAATGGCTAAGTGCCTGATTTCTATAACGCGTTAACCAATTAGACACCAAATCCGTGTAGATTGTATAAGGTTTATGAGCTTTTCATGAAACAAGGGCAAAACGGGCGCAATCTATGGCTTTAGAGACGGGAATTAACGAAGATCTACGTGATCTCGCTGAAATTTCAAGCAAATACCTTGAATGGTATATGCACATCGTGCGCAAGCTGATGTATCCACAGGAAACCTCTCTGGAGCAGGCTTTTGTCATGCCCACAGTCTTCACCGACTGGCTTGAAAAAGCAAAAAAAGCCGCAAATATGGAAGAAAAAGTTCTCCAAGAGCTCGAAAAAAATCACAATGCTTTGCTCATGTTGGTTCAGGAACACATTGAAGAGGTCTCAAAGACCAGAAAACCGCCTGCTTATGCCGAATTCAATGTCCTTGTCATGATCTTTGAGGGGTTTTTGGACAAATTACGCCGCCTGGAAAAACAAATGATGTTCCAGGAAGGTGGGTTCGAGGCTTTAAGCGGTCTCAAATCTGCAAAAGCCATGAAAGAAGATCTGAAACGTGAAATGGATCGCCTTGCACGCCACGGCCGTCCGTTTTCGATTGCGCTGCTTCAAATCAACAATTTTAATGAAATCACCAAAACAAAAGGTAAAAAAACTGCAGAAGAACAAATTTCAGCCGTATCAGAAATGATTCATAAATCCTTACGGTCTTTTGACGACGCATATTACATTGAAAACGGAGAGTTCGTGCTAAGCCTCAAACAAGCAGAAATTTCTGGTGGAATAAGAGCTTTAGAGCGTCTTGAAGAATTATTGATGAAAAACAATGCCAAAAAAGACTCTGAGGCCATCACAGTATCATGTTATGTCGCAGAACCTGATCCGAATGATGAAATCCAAGATTTACTCGAATACTTGAGATCTGACCTAAGCAGATTAGGCGACGATTCAGGGAATGTGCTAGAGTATCATGACATGAGCCCACTACAGAGATTTGTAAAAGGCCATTAAATATAAACACAAATAAATTGCATGATATGAGTGAAACGCGCACGCACGACATACTGTTCCAGAAAATGGCGATCCCTCGCTTCATTGTTCGAAAGGACGAAAAAGCAGGGTTCGTGATTGATCATGCCAACGATCTCATCCTGAAATATCTAGACCTTGATAAAATGAATGTCATCGACCATCCGCTAAACGATGTCATGAGCCATGAAAACGCGCATCATTTTGAGCAATCATTCGAAGTTTGCGAAACCAAGAAACGCGCGGTAACAATCCAGGCTTTACCCGGAATGCCGGGCAATATACGTATCCATGGCTTTTACATTAATCCGGTGCTGAATGACGACGGTTCCATATTATGCCTTGATGTCATCGGACATTTGGACCTTGCTGACCAATCAATTCTACAGCGCGAGCGCGATGACGCTATTTCGCTCCTAACCTCAATCTTCGAGGTGAGCGAAGTTGGGATTGTTGTGTCTGGTCATAACCGCCGCATCGTACGCGTGAATGACAGCTTTGTACGCACATATGGCTGGGCGAGGGACGACCTCATTAATGCCGACCTCGTCAGCCTTGTAACGCCCGATGAGCGAGATCAGGCGATCAAAAATCATGACGAGTTTATCACCAAAGGCGTACGCTCTTCAGGGGAGATGAAGATCATACGCAAGGACGGCTCCATCGCCAACGCCCTGTTCACCACCGCGACACTAGAGCTCAGCCAGAAGCGCCGCTTTCAGGTCACGACTGTGATGGACATTACGCTGCGAAAACAAATGGAAGTTTCCCTGCGTCATGCTAAGGATCAAGCCGACGCCGCCAACCGTGCCAAATCAACCTTCCTCGCCAATATGTCGCATGAGCTGCGCACGCCCCTGAACGCCATCCTCGGATTTTCCGAGCTTATGTCTGCTGAAACTTTTGGCCCCTTGGGCAGCGATAAATATAAGGAATATATGGAAGACGTTCATGTTAGTGCCCAGCACCTCCTCGAGATCATCAACGAAGTTCTCGACATGTCAAAGATTGAGGCTGGGCGCATTGATTTGGATGAAACCGAAGTCGATGTTGGCGAACTGATTAAATCGGTTAGCCGTATGATGGCCTCAAGGCTCTTTGGTAAAAACCTTGAGATGGTGGAAGAAATTCCGAATGAACTTCCGCATATCCGCGGTGATCAGCGCCTCTTACGCCAGGTCCTCATAAACCTTGTCACCAACGCTGTAAAATTCTCCGACCCCGGCGGGCAGATTAAAATTCAAGCCGGCCTCGTTGAAAACGGAAATTTACAAATCGTTGTTGCTGATAAGGGCGTGGGCATCCCCAAAGATAAAATCAAACAGGCTATGGAACCGTTCGGCCAAGTTTTGGATATCGCCGAAAATTCCGGGCAACAGGGCACAGGGCTTGGCCTACCGCTTGCCAAAGCTATGGTTGAACTACATGACGGTAACATCGCATTGGACTCTGATTTAAATCAGGGCACAACCGTTTATATCCAGCTTCCTGCCTATAGAATTATTCTTTGACTTGCCGCCGTGCAAAATTCTGCCTAATATCCTGACCATCAAGAATAACAAAAACGGGATATGATCATGTCAGATCTAGAACAAAAATGCGCAGAAGCCGGGCTCAAAATGACAGAACAAAGAAAAGTCATTTTGAAAGTTTTAGGCAAGGCCGAAGACCACCCGTCTGTTGAGGATGTTTACGAGCGCGCAAAAAAAATCGATAAATCCATTTCAATCGCAACAGTATACAGAACACTGAGCCTCCTTGATGAGTTAGACCTTGTCATTCGCCATGAATTCCAGGAAGGCTATTCGCGCTATGAGCTCAACTGGGATCACCATCATCACCTCGTCGACCTTGAAACGGGCAAGGTGATCGAATTCCAAAATGAGGAACTCGAAAAACTCAAAATCAAAATTGCAAAAGAGTTGGGTTATGACCTGATCGATCACCGCCTAGAGCTCTATGGCAAGAAGATAAAGAAGTAAAATATGTCTTGTAATATCCCCGTCATAAGCGGCGTAAAAAACGCCAAAGATTGCAAATGCTATGGTGCGGTCATGCGCACCTATAAATCCATGAGCGATGAGCCCGATCATATCGCTTTGGAAGCGGCGCAACGTGTATATCGCTATCACCACCCCGAAGACAGCAAGGTGGATGCGCATTTGACCGTAGAGCGTTGGGTCAACGAAACCCGCGTTCAGTAATCACAAATGTCTGATCGCCTCCCCACGGCCCTCTATGTAGACGCACATCTGAAAACCCTGACAGACCAAGGGCGATACTACCATTTCATCCAAAAGGGCAATCATGCCTCTGGCATCGTCATGCTCAAACTCAACAGTCTGAAAGGGGCAGTAAAACTGATCATTCAGCAACGCAATTTCATGACCGATGAAATGGAATGGGCCGATGCGCTTGATAAAGAAACGCTTGAAGAACAAGAGGCCGACGCCTATATTCAGCGCGCAATCGATAGAGACCCGGATTTATGGGTCATTGAGATTGAAGACACTGAGATGAATAACCCTTTTGAAATGACATGACCAACCTTCCCGACATCATAAAACATCGCCGCACTTTCGCGATTATCTCGCACCCTGACGCGGGAAAGACGACGCTGACCGAAAAGCTGTTGCTCTTCGGGGGCGCGATTGAGCTTGCCGGCGCAGTCAAAGCCAAGGGCGAGCGTCGCCGCGCACGCTCCGACTGGATGAAAGTGGAACAGGAGCGCGGAATTTCCGTGGCCTCATCAGTCATGACCTTCGAAAATAGCGGCATGACTTACAACCTCCTCGATACACCGGGCCACGAAGACTTCTCCGAAGACACGTACAGGGTTCTTACGGCTGTAGACAGCGCGATCATGGTGCTCGATTGCGCCAAAGGGATCGAAACGCAAACCCGTAAGCTTTTCGAGGTCTGCCGCCTGCGCGATATGCCGATTATCACCTTCATCAACAAACTCGACCGCGACGGGCAGGACCCGTTTGATTTGCTTGATGAGATTGAACAAAAACTCGCTCTTGATGTCACCCCCGCAAGCTGGCCGATCGGCATGGGCCGTGATTTTAAGGGCTGTTATGACCTGATCAACGATAAACTCATCCTCTTCGCCCGCACAAAAGGCGAAAGCCTGGAGGAGGGGATTGAATGCACAGGATTGGACGATCCCAAAATCGACGAGCTTTTAAGTGAACAAGAAGCCCAAAAACTGCGCGACGATATCGAAATGGTCCGTGGCTTGTGCCCGCAGTTCGATCAAAAAGCCTATCTTGAAGGGACAATGACCCCGGTGTTTTTCGGCTCTGCTGTCAACAATTTCGGCGTGCGGGAATTATTGGGTGGTGTCGGCACATACGCCCCATGCCCCAGCGAACAAAACACCCAAAGCCGCACCATTAAGCCCGATGAAAAAAAGGTCACGGCTTTTGTTTTTAAAATTCAAGCCAATATGGACCCCAAACACCGCGACCGCATGGCCTTTGCGCGCATTTCAGACACAAAGAGCAGACCTCGCGGTGAGAACCAACATAG
>CAYGNI010000036.1:0-16825 GCA_964351195.1 uncultured Micavibrio sp. | reverse complement strand
CGCCTGCAGTCGCGCAAGATACGCTAGCGGGCCTTCACGGTTATACGCCTCCGCCTATGTTTGAAACGCAAGGGTATGACGATGCGGAGATCAGGGACTCTGTGGGGTATCGCGATCCGATCGATCAGGAAAACCTGAGTAAGATTATTGTTCCTCAGGAGCAGGAAAACTCTGCGCCCCCTCTCCCGCCGCATCGCCCTGCCAAATTTTCGATGTCTAAGGCTCAGGCTGAGAAAATCAAAAGGGATTATGAGAAGGGTGTGCGGGAGAAGCCTGTGGTTGTTTTACCTGTGCCAAATACCGCGCAAAAGCAAAATCAAAAAACAGACCATATTTATGGTGAAGATCTTGTTGATCCAAGTGCGGAAGATATCCTCAATTTCATTGATCCCCAAAATTGATGCTTTTAAACCCCTAAATGTTTGACAAAACATGCTCGGAATGTGAGTGTGGGTCATAGTTTCCGAAATTTTTGAGGTTTTTATGGCTAAAAAGAATTCTTCCGTTGTTCTTGTTCTGATCGTTGTGGCTGTGGTTTTGACAGCACTCGCGTTTTATTTCACGCATCAGATGCAAGATGAGTCGCTATCAACTGAGACCGCCAATGTGAGTAGCGAAGAGGTTGTTACGGTAGACGAGAGCGATGACATCACAGTGGTGAATATTGATGTTGATGCAGCTTTGAAGGATAGAATTTTGGGAAATCCAGATGCGCCGGTGAAAATCAGCGAGCATGCATCTTTCACCTGTGGGCATTGCGGGCAGTTTCATCTGAAAACATTTAAGTCTTTTAAAGAAGCCTGGATTGATACCGGTAAGGCTTATCTGGTGTTTTCGGACTTTCCTTTAAATGCTCCTGCGTTGCACGCCTCAATGGTGGCGCGCTGCTTGCCTGAGGATCAGTATTTTGATTTCGTGAGTATGCTTTTTAACACGCAGTCTGAATGGGCGTATGATGTCGGGTATATGAATTACCTGAAAACGAAGGCTGCGGAAAAAGGTTTGAACGATGAGCAATTCAAGGCGTGTTTGAACAGTAAAGAGCTGCAAGAAGGAATTTTGGCCCGCGTTCGTTCGGCCCAATCACAGTGGAATATTGCGTCCACGCCAAGTTTTGTTGTGAATAATGAGGTGCTTATAGAGGGTGCGCTGCCATTCGCAGAATTTGATGCAGCGATCAAAAATGCAGTTGATCCTAAACCACCTGAAGAGGCTCCAGCCGAAGGTGCTCCTCCTCCAGCAGCAGAGGAAAATTCCCAATAGATGCTTCAATTCGACCGACTGCGTATTAATGGATTTAAATCATTTGTAGACCGTACCGAGCTTGAAATCGGTCCGGGCTTGAATGGTATTGTTGGTCCAAATGGTTGCGGGAAATCGAATCTTGTTGAGGCGCTGCGATGGGTGATGGGCGAAAACTCGGCCAAACGCATGCGTGGCGGCGGGATGGAAGATGTGATCTTCAACGGCACGGATAAGCGTTCAGCGCGTAATATCGCCGAGGTCGCCTTGCTGTTAAATAATGACACGCGCTCTGCGCCTGCGGCGTATAACGGCACGGATGAGATAGAAGTAATTCGCCGTATTGAGCGCGACCGCGGTTCTAATTACAAAATCAACGGCAAAAACATGCGTGCACGTGATGTGCAGATGTTGTTTGCCGATACGGTGAGCGGGGCGAACTCCCCTGCCCTGGTGTCTCAGGGGCAAGTTGCGAAGATCATCAATTCCAAGCCTTTAGAGCGCCGCTTGATTTTGGAAGAATCGGCGGGGATCTCGGGGCTCTATGCACGCCGTCATGAGGCGGAGTTGCGGTTGAAAGCTGCGGATACCAATCTTGTTCGGATTGAAGATATTCTGGGCAGTATGGAAGGCCGCCTCGGTGGTTTGAAGCGTCAGGCTCGTCAAGCCGGGCGTTACCGTAATATCAGCACGCAAATCCGTCAGCTTGAGATTTTGCTCGCTTATATGGAATGGCAGGCTTTGCACGACAAGACGCAGGTGACACGTAAAGCCTTTGACGAAGCTGAAAGCCATGTGGCAGAGCACCTGGCGGCGGTGACGCAGCTAACCAAAACGCAGAATACACAAAGTGAAGACCTTCCTAATTTGCGCCGTAAAGAGGCGGAGATGGCGGCGACGTTGCAAACGCAGCGTCTTGTTTTGCAGCGGCTGGAAGATGAGGCTGGGCGTCGTGAGCAGCTTTTACAGGAAAGTAAGGATCAGCTTACGCAAGCGCAAACAGATATGGCGCATGAGGAGCAAAGCCTTGTGGAAAGCAGCGGCCTGCTGGAGCGGTTGGAAGAAGAGCATAAGAAGATCATTGCTGAGCAGGATCAGGAAAGCGGCAAGCTTGAACAAAAGAACGCGGCAAAAGAAGAGCTGGAAGCCAAAGTTCTGCGTCTTGAGGAGCAGTATAACGCGTTGATGCAAAGTACAGCACAAGCCAAGGCACAGCGCGAGGCGGCGGAACAACGTTTTGAAAGTAATACAAAGCGGTTGGAATCTGTGCGCGGACGGATTGCGAATGCACAAGAGGAGCTTAAAGCGGCGCAGGCGAATAATAAAGATGCCCAAAAAGACGCGGATCTAAAGGCTTTGGTAGACTCACTCGAGGCGAAGCTCGTGACCCTTAAGCAAAATGCGCATGATAATCAGAGTGCGATTGAGGCAGCAGATAAGAGTGTGAGTGAGGCGCGTGAAGCTCTCAATGCACTTGAGAACAGAAAGTCTGAATTTGACACTGAAGTCAGTATGTTACAAGACTTTCTTGAAGATGATTCTCAAGATAAATCTCCTCCAGTTTTGAATGATGTGAAGCCCGATAGCGGGTTTGAGAAGGCTTTGTCGCGCGCTTTGGGGGATTCCTTGATGGCGTCTTTGGAGCGCGATGCGAATGCGATGTGGCTGCCTGTTTCGCGCTCGAAGGATAAGCTCCCTGCTCTGCCTAAAGGGTGTGAGGTTTTGCTGCCATACGTGAAAGCGCCGAAAGCGCTTGAGATTGCGCTCTCGCAAATCGGCGTTGTTGAGGATGATAACCAAGGTGAAGCGCTTTTGGATAAGTTGCAGCCAGGACAATCCTTAGTTTCACGGGATGGGTCTTATTGGCGGTGGGACGGGTATGCGATTAAGTCTACGGCGAAGGACCGCCACAGCCAGCATTTGGAGCAAAAGAACAAGCTACATGAGCTTTTGAAGCAGCGGCCAAATATTGAGAAGCTGGTCGATGGTGCGCGCAAGGATCTTGAGAAAGCTTTGAAAAAGCAAGAAGAGCTCACCGGCAAGCGTAGCCAGATTTCTGAAGATATCCGCGTCAATGATTCCGAACTTAGCGTGAAGCGCTCGGAGTGGACGAATTTGCGTGAAACGCAGGCGCGCATTGAGAGCGAGATTACCCGCCTCGAGCAGGTCTTGCAGATGGCGAAGGATGATGAGGCGGAGCTTGTGGCGGCGATTGCCGATGATGAGAAAGCGATTGCGCTTTTGAATGAAAATTCCGATAGCGATAAAACCGAACGATTGGATGAATTGCGCGCAAGCCTTTTGGAGGCGCGGGAATCTTTATCCAATGCTGTGCGGGCTTATGATATTTATGTGCAGCAGCAAAATACACGCAAGGCGCGGCTCAATGCGATTGGGGATGAGCGCGTTAGCCTTCAAAACCGTTCTATTCGCTCGCGTGAACGCATAAAGCAGCTTACGGCGCGGCAGGATGATTTAACCGATAAGGTTGAGGCCTTGACCTCTCAGCCCAGGGATACTCAAAAGCAGCAAGAAGAATTGCTCTCGAAAATATCATCGATTGAGAGTGCACGTAATGATGCTGCGGAAGCTCTGGCGGAGCGCGAAAACGAAGTTGCCGAAACGACCAAGGCTTTGAAAGAGGCGGAAGCTGCGTTGTCGACGGCGCGCGAATCGCGAGCAAGTGCACAGGCGACCTTGTCAGCCATTCAGGAGCAAATTGAGGGTATGGAAGCCTCGATTGAAGAGAAATTCGAGATGAAGCCGCAAGAGCTGCCTCAGCATTCCGCAATCGATATGGACAAGGATTTGGGCGATTTGGACTCTCTGCGTGGTAAAAAAGAGAAGTTGATCCGTGAGCGCGATATGATTGGCCCTGTAAATTTGCAGGCTGATGATGAGGCGCAGGTTTTAGAAAAAGAAGTGACTACTCTCATCCATGAGCGTAACGACCTTATGGAGGCGATTGCCGAGCTGCGCTCAGGGATTAACAAGATTAATGCGGAAGCCAGAGAGCGGCTTTTGGGTGCGTTTGAGCATGTGAATGCGCATTTCCAACGCTTGTTCGTGCAACTTTTTGGCGGCGGTAAGGCGCATCTGGCGCTTGTTGATGATGAAGAGGTGCAGGCGAAAGACCCACTTGGCGCGGGCCTCGAGATTTTTGCACAGCCGCCGGGTAAGTCTTTGCAATCGCTGTCACTGCTATCCGGGGGCGAGCAGACTTTGGCGTCGATTGCATTGATCTTTGCGATGTTCTTGACGAATCCATCACCGATTTGTGTGCTGGATGAGATTGATGCGCCGCTTGATGATGCCAATGTGGATCGCGTGTGTGATCTTCTTGAGGAGATTGCTGAGCGTGGGGAGACACGTTTTCTTATTATTACGCACCACAGGCTTTCTATGGCGCGGATGGATCGTCTCTATGGTGTGACGATGAGCGAAAAAGGTGTGTCGCAGCTTGTGTCTGTAGATCTCCAGCAAAGCTTTGATTTCCTTGATGAGGCGGCGTAGAGGAGATGTCGGCTGATTCTTCCAATCAGGGGTATAGTTTTCTCGCGACAGTGATCGCAAGCGGTGTCATTGGTTATGGCGTTGATTTTTTCTTTCCTACACAGCCGTGGGGGCTGATTTGCTTTCTTGTCATTGGCCTTGTTTATGCGACCTATAAAGCCCAGAAAGCCATGAATAATCCGGCCCCTTCAGATAGCGTGGGAAAAGACGATAAAAAAGCGTAATTTTTTGCTTTTGACCATTGCCTATACCGCAAAAAGCCGCTATTAAAACCAAAATTTTGAATGTTAAGAATAAGAGTTAGATATGGCTAATCCTGTTGAGCAGTTTGTGATTAAAGAAGTTTTCAAGAACTCTGACTTCACCTTCAATGGTATTGATCTTACTTATACAAATTCCGCTTTGTGGATGACGTTCGGGATTATTCTCTCCACTGTCTTTTTATCCATCGCCATGAAGAAAAAAGAGATGGTTCCGGGACGCATGCAAATGTGCGGGGAGCTGTTGTATGAATTTGTTGCCAAGATGGTGCGGGATAACATCGGTTCTAAAGGGCGTAAGTTTTTCCCCTTTATATTCACGCTTTTTATATTTGTCCTTGTAGGGAATCTATTGGGGCTACTCCCTTATTCTTTCACGTATACCAGCCATTTGGCAGTGACAGGTGCGTTGGCGCTGACTGTCTTCTTTGCTGTCATTATTTTTGGATTTATTAACCATGGCATCAAATTTTTAAGCATGTTTGTACCGTCGGGCGTTCCCTGGTGGATTCTGCCGGTGATTATTCCGATCGAATTGATTTCTTTCTTTGTGCGGCCTATGACGCTCTCTGTGCGTTTGTTTGCCAATATGATGGCAGGACATATTATGTTGAAGATTATTGCGGGATTTGCTGTCGCGGCCACAGGAATGGCGAGCTGGGGTTTTCTGGTGGGTTTTGCACCTGCTTTTATATCAGTGCTAATGTTGCTTTTTGAATTACTGGTTGCTCTCATACAGGCTTATGTTTTTGCCATTCTCTCATGCGTTTATTTGAAAGATGCGGTTGATTTGCATCATTGATTATGCGAAGACATGGCGCGTACACAAGATTTACGAATTTTAATTGAACAGGTTTAACTTTAACAAAAGAAAAGGACGTTAAAAAATGGAATTAGAAGCAGCAAAATTAATAGCAGGTGCTTTAGCAATGTTGCCCGCGTTTGGAGCGGCTATCGGTTTGGGCTTGTACTTTAAATCATATGCGGAAGGTGTTGCACGCAACCCGCAAGCGAAAGTTGAGCTCGACAAGAACTTCTTCCTGATTCTTGCTTTTATCGAAGCTCTTGGAATTATTCCTATCGGTCTTGGCGCCGCTATGCTTTTCGGCTAATCAATAGCTGCGAAAGAAGAGAGCAAGATGCGGTTATTCCGTAATTTACAGTTTAGAGTTCAAAGCTTGGTCGTGTTGGTCATTGTACTGACGGCTCTGAGCTTTGGACCTGCTTATGCGGTTGAAAGCGATATTGCGGCAGATCATGGCGCGGTAGATGCGGCGATTGAGCTATCTGTTGAAGAGGCCCATGATGCAGGTCACGGTGATCCGCATCACGCAGAAGTGGAAGGATTGCCGCAGCTCGATTTCACGACTTATAGTAGCCAGATTTTCTGGATGTTTATCAGCTTTGGTATCCTATACTTGTTTTTTGCGAAAAAGACTTTACCCGAAGTTTCAGGTGTTCTTGAATCACGTCGGGAAAAAATTGAAAGTGATCTGGATAACGCGCAACGTTTAAAAGAAGATGCGTATGAGGCTCAGGCTGCCTATGAAGAATCTTTGAGTGAGGCGCGTGAAAAAGCTTCGGCACTATTCAAAGACACTGAAGAGACTATCAAAACCCTCACGGCCGATAAAAACGAGGCTTTTAAGAAGAAAGCTGCAAAAAAGATTGAGGATACGGAGAAGTCCGTATTGGCGGCCAAGGATGCAGTACTTACAGACACGCATGCTATTGCGGCCGAGATTGCGAGTATTGCAGCGCAGAAAATCGTTGGTGTCTCAACAGATATCAATAAAGCCAAAAGCCTGGTTGAAACCATTGGTAAGAAAGCGGCATAGGGAGCGCGTTTATGGACTTTTTGATGGATACACATATCTGGTACGCAATTTCCTTTGTTGCGTTTGCGTTTGTTGTCTACAAATATGGAAAGCCTGTAATTCTAAAGTACTTGGATGTGCAAATTGAAGCGGTTCGTGAAGAGCTGCGGACTGCTGAAAATCTCCGCATCGAAGCACAAGAGCTTTTGGCCCAGTATCAACGCAAACACCGTGATGCGGTTGAAGAAGCACAGGGTATTATTAAACATGCTGAGCAGCATGCGGCGGAAATTCGTTTAAAGGCTGAGCGCGATCTTGATGAAATACTCGCACGCCGTGAAAAGCAGCTTAAAGACCGCTTAAAACGCATGGAAGTCGCAGCCGTGAATGAAATTCAAAGCTACGCGGCTAATCTGGCGATTGAAGCGACTGCGGAAATTATTGCCGAGAAACTTGACAAGAAAACCAATGAGACGTTAGTTGAAAGCTCGATACAAGATATCGGACAAAAGCTTCACTAATCCTGCTTTTGCGCTATATTAGCGTGAAACAACTCAAAAAAGGTTACCCATGTCAGACGCAGCAGCGGCTAAAACACAACAAAACTCCCCTCAACAGATTGTCGATGAGCTTAGTCAGGACGCAAAGCGTGCGAGTTTTAAGCTTGCGCAGGTGTCTGAAAAGGATATTAATGCGGTTCTTAAAACCCTCGCGCAAAAGCTGCGAGGCAATGTTGATGCTATTCTCGAAGCCAATCAAAAAGATCTGGATGCCGGTAAAGAAAAGGGCCTTAATAGCGCCCTACTCGACCGTTTGATGCTCAATGAAGACCGCGTCGAAGGTATGGCAAGCGGCGTCGAGGTGATCATGGATTTGGATGATCCTGTTGGCCGCGTGCTGTGGACGGCGGACCGCCCTAATGGCCTTAAGATACAGCGCGTGGCTGTGCCGATTGGGGTTTTGGGTATGATTTATGAATCCCGTCCGAATGTCACGATTGATGCGGCAGCCTTATGTTTGAAGTCCCGTAATGCGGTGATTTTGCGCGGCGGTTCGGAAAGTCTGCATAGCTCGCTTGCGTTGCATTCTCTTATTCAAGACACGCTGAAGGAACACAATATTCCCGAAGCTGCGGTGTCGATGATCCCCACCTCAGACCGTGAGGCTGTTGGTGCGATGCTGGAAAGCGCACATACGATTGATGCGATTATTCCGCGTGGCGGTAAGAGCCTCATTAAGCGTGTGATGGATCAGGCGAAAATGCCTGTGTTCTCGCATTTGGATGGGATTTGTCATGTTTACATCCACCCCAGTGTTAAACCTGAGATTGCTGTGGAGGTGGCGCATAACGCCAAGCTACGCCGTACGGGTATTTGCGGAGCGATGGAAACGCTTTTGCTGGATAAGGATTTGGACACGCAGGTGGCGAAGGATGTTCTGGCCAAGCTGCTTGATGGTGGCTGCGAGATTGTCGGTGACAACATTGTGCAAGGGTTGGATGAGCGTATTGGCGTTGCTACGGCTGAGGACTGGACGACGGAATATCTGGACGCCAAACTATCTTGCGCGGTTGTAAACGGCGTGGAAGAAGCGGTTGAGCATATTAACTCTAACGGTTCGCATCATACGGATTCCATTCTGGCGGAAGACGGCGCTGCGGTGGCTTATTTTCAGGCGAATGTCGATAGCGGCATTGTCGTGCATAATGCTTCGACACAGTTTGCTGATGGCGGCGAGTTTGGTATGGGCGCGGAGATCGGTATTGCCACGGGTAAGATGCATGCGCGGGGTCCTGTGGGGCTGGAGCAGCTCTGTACCTATAAATACCTTATTCACGGTCAGGGCCAGACGCGCCCTTAAAGAACAGGCTTATCCTTTATGTCGATCTTCACGCATCCAAAGCTTTTGAATTCACAGCGTTGGAAAAATATGCGCGTGGGGCTTTTGGGCGGGTCGTTTAATCCGCCGCATGAGGGCCATGTGCATATTTCGCAGGCTGCGCTTAAGGGGTTGGATCTGGATGCCGTATGGTGGTTGGTAACGCCCCAAAATCCGATTAAGGATGTGCAGGCGGCGGCGATGGATGAGCGGATTGCCTTGTGTGAAGAGCTTGTCGATCATCCCAAGATTTTGATTTCGGGCATTGAGGCTGATTTGCATACCTCCATTACCTATGAAACCATCAAAAAGCTTAATCGCTATTATCCGCATACTGATTTTGTATGGATCAGCGGTATGGATAATGCACTTGGTCTTCACAAATGGAATTACTGGCAAAAGCTGCTTGGTGAAATCTGTATGGTTCATCTGACGCGTAGTCCTGCGCGGTCTTTGGTGCGGAATTGCCCCTACCGGATGTATTCAAAGCAAAAACATGTCTTCATTGATAAAGGGGGTAAATTGCCGCTCGATTCGGGGACAACATACTGGATGATGCAAAAAAAGATGGTTAATATTTCCTCGACGGAAATTCGGAATAATCTATTGAATTCAGGTGGTTAATCTTGTTGTAGGCTCCTGATTTGTGCATAACGTCATAAGGATTCATTGTCAAAGGGTGCTACAAGACTTATAATAGTAGTATGAGTTTGATTTTACATCTTACACATGAAACAGATCGGGGGCTGAGAGTTGCATAAACGTCTTATGCCTTTCGATATAATTCAAACTAACCCCTGTATGTCTGCGGCTAGGTCGAGCGTTTCGTTCGGCTTTTTTGTTGCCTGTAGAGGTGCATTTAACAGAAAGGAGAGTGGAGCATTCTGATCCATGAAACACATGAAGGGATCCCCCCTTCAGACCTAAAAAACCTTATCGAGAAGTCTTTGGACGCAGATAAGGCGGATGATATTGTAAGCGTTGATCTTAAAGACCAAAGCGCGGT
Organism: uncultured Micavibrio sp.; assembly: GCA_964351195.1. Classification (GTDB taxonomy): domain Bacteria; phylum Pseudomonadota; class Alphaproteobacteria; order Micavibrionales; family Micavibrionaceae; genus TMED27. The sequence continues at coordinate 7,109 of CAYGNI010000036.1, read as the reverse complement.
TGCCGATTATATTATCGTGGCAAGCGGAACTTCCTCAAAACATGTGAGCGCGATAGCGAAAAAGCTTAAAGAGAACCTGGAAATTCGGGGCTTAAAAGGCATTCGTATTGAGGGGCTTGCGCAATCGGACTGGGTGGTTATTGATGCGGGTGACGTAATCGTGCATCTCTTCCGTCCGGAAGTTCGCGGTTTTTATAATATCGAAAAAATGTGGGGCGCATTCCACGGCTTTGACGTTGTTGGATCGCAGTCTCAAATCTCGGCTTAAGGCTCTAGACCTAAGCTTTTAATCTCTATAGGCTTTGAGCCTATGAAGATTGATATCCTCGCCGTTGGGGCTTTGAAGAAAGGCGCTCATCTTGACCTTTACGACACCTATTTAAAGCGCATTCAGTGGAGTGTCAGCTTGATTGAGGTTGAGAGCAAAATTAAAGACCAAAAGCAGCGGCAAATCGACGAGCAAGACAAGCTCTTAAAACATATCAATGCGCAGGCCTTTATCGTCGCACTTGATGAACGGGGTAAGTCTCTCCCCTCCTCCCAGTTTTCCGATACAATCAAAAAATTTCAGAACGATGGTGGATCGCACATGCAGTTTATTCTGGGTGGTGCGGATGGTCTTACAGAAGTGCTTCGAGCAAAATCCAATCTTCTCCTCAGCTTTGGTGCCCAAACATGGCCGCATATGCTTGCGCGTGTCATGCTTTTAGAGCAGATTTATAGGGCGCAACAGATTTTAAGCGGTCATCCGTATCATAGGGAATAGTCATGTTTGTAGCATTACCATTTTGGCGTCCCCGCGAAAGCGGGGATCTATTACGGTTTCGAATTACAAGACCCCCGCTTGCGCGGGGGAAGCATGTTGTTATGTGTGCTTTGGTTGTTGGGATCTTTATTATATCGCCTGTATGGGCACAAGGTGTACCTGTTCCTGCTAATAAAGCTGAAACTCTGGGCAATCTCGATAAAAAGCTGGAGCAATATAAGAGCGAAGAAAAGAAGCTTAAAAAAGATGCGGCGGCGATCAAGAAAGAGTTGAGCTCAACAAAAGACAAGCTTGTTGATGTTGCTAAATCCATTCAGGAGAATGAAAGCGCGCTGCAGGTTTTGGAAGAGCGCATTGAAATTTTAAAGGGCCAGCAAGAGGTTTTGAATGCGGATCTTGAAGAAGACCGCAAGTCAATAGCTAAGCTGATTACAGCATTGGAGCGTATACGCCGCGTGCCACCTGAAGCCATGATTGCGCGCCCGGATGCGCCGATTAACACCGCGCGTAGTGCGATGTTGATGCAAGATATCTTGCCCAGTATTCACCGGCAGTCCGAAGCGTTGAAGGTAAAACTGGAGGAGCTGAGTTTTATTGATAAAGATCTGGCAGAAAAGCGATCAGAGATGCTGGAGCGTTCGAATGAACTTCGTGAGGAGCAAAAGAGCCTTGAGGGGCTTGTGGCCGATCGTCAGCAATTGTTTGAGAAAACCAATAGTGATTTGAAGGGCCGCCAAAAGAAGGTTGCTGATATTTCTGCGCAGGCGCAGAACCTTAGTGATCTTGTAAAAAAGCTGGAGCAGGAGCGGACACGGGCGCAAGAGCAAGCAGCGCAACAGGCTGCTAAAGCCAAGACTGCCACATTAACGCGCCATACGCCGATGCCTAAGGCCGGTGGACCACAATTGCCGTTGCAAGGGATTTTGAAGGTGGCCTATAACGAGAAAGACAGTTTTGGCGCACAAAGTAAGGGGCTTACGATTGAAGGGCGGAGCGGCGCGCTTATCGTGGCGCCGATGGGCGGTGTGATCCGTTTTGCAGGACATTTCAAGAGTTACGGGAATATGGTGATCCTTGAACATGAAAATGGATATCATAGTCTTATTGCAGGATTGGAAAAAATTGATACAGTGGTGGACCAGTCCATTGAAGCTGGTGAACCGCTCGGAAGATTGTATTCTTCCGAAAATGGGAAACCGCCGACGCTATATTATGAATTGCGTCACAACGGAAAGGCCGTTGATCCGGCTCGGACATTTGGAAATCTTGGTTAATTGAAGGAACCTATTTTTATGCGCTTTTTACCTCTCTTTGCTATTATTACTGTTTTATTGATCTCGCCTGCCTATGCGCAGGAGGCAGAGAGAACCGCAGGCGCGCAGTCACAGAACGATAAGGATTACAGCGATACATATCGTCAGCTTGATTTATTCGGGGATGTATTCGAACGCGTGAGATCGCAATATGTGGAAGAAGAGACAGACCAAGATTTGATCGAGAATGCGATTAACGGGATGTTGACAGCGCTTGACCCTCATTCCTCTTATCTGAATGAAGAAAAATTTAAAGATATGCAGGTCAGCACGCGCGGCGAATTCGGCGGGCTTGGCATTGAAGTCACGATGGAGAACGGCGTAGTGAAGGTTGTATCCCCCATTGATGATACGCCCGCAGCACGCGCAGGGATTGAGGCCGGGGATTATATCGTTGAGCTGGATGGTGAGCCTGTTATGGGGCTAACGCTCAATGAGGCTGTCGATAAGATGCGTGGCAAAGTTGGGACTGAAATTGATCTGGTGATTTCACGTGAGGGCGAAGAAGGGCCACTTGATATTACCCTTGTGCGAGACATTATTAAAATTCAATCGGTGCGGCATCGTGTGGAGGGAAATTCGGGATATATTCGTATTACGACCTTTAACCAGAATTCCGAAGCTGGTGTTCAGCAAGCCATTAAGGATATTAAGGATGAGCTTGGGAATAAGCTGAATGGCTATGTTCTGGATCTTCGGAACAATCCGGGCGGGTTGCTGGATCAGGCAATTGCGGTGTCTGATGTGTTTTTGGATAAGGGCGAAATTGTATCTACGCGTGGGCGCGATGAAGGCGATACGAAGCGTGATAACGCAACGCCTGGCGATTTGGCTGATGGTCTGCCGATTGTCGTGCTGATTAATGGTGGATCTGCTTCTGCATCCGAGATTGTGGCAGGTGCACTGCAAGATCATAAACGTGCGATTGTCATGGGGGCTCAATCCTTCGGGAAAGGATCTGTGCAGACGGTTATTCCTCTGCCTGGGCATGGCGCAATGCGTTTGACAACAGCGCGGTATTACACACCGTCCGGGCGATCTATTCAGGCAAAAGGCATTGAGCCGGATATCGCGGTTGAACTGGCGAAAATTGAAGCTTTTGATGTGCGCCGTTTGCGGGAATCCGATCTCAAAGGAGCACTTGATAAGAAGGAAGAAAAAGAGGCTTCTGAAGACGTAAGCGAAGATGTCTCTGATAAAGAGGAAGAGGACGAGGATGGCGAAGACGACACTGTAAAGGATTATCAACTTTACCGTGCTCTGGACTTGCTGAGCGCTCTTAATCTTTACACTGAAGGCTATGTCGGATCAGGCACTGCGGATACTGCGCAAGTTCCTGCACCTGCTGAGCAAGAGGGTGCAGATGAAGAGGGCGGCGATGAGTAAACCGGCGTTTATGGATGCTTCTTTCTTATCCGTAAAAGCGATTGGGATTGCCGTGCTTGCGGCGTTGATTTTGTATGCCGGTTTTTTTATCTATGTTCTGGCGCTTGGTTCGGAGCGGCTTGAGGTCATTGAAAGTGGATTAGCGTCTTATATCGTGACCTTGGAACAAGAGCCAGAGATGGCAGTGCCCGTGCCTAATAAATCGATTGAAGATGAAGTTTCTAACGCTGCTTATAGCACAAATCAACCAGAAGCCGCAGCTGACATCCTAGATACACTACAAAAGAAGCCATTACTGCCGGCTCCTTATGAAGGACTTACCGAGGAAGCTTATCTTGGCTTGTTACCGGTCATAGGGCCTAACAATCTCAAGCCTTTCAATGCTTACAAAAAACCGTTTACGCGCAATCTCAATACGCCGTCGATTGCGATAGTGATTAAGGACTTTGGACTGTCTGCGGGACTTTCAAAGGAGGCTTTGGACAAGCTGCCTTCGCTTGTGACGTTTTTATTATCACCATATAGCTATGACCCCAAGACATTGTCTTCGACAATTCGAGAAAATGGTCATGAGTTTTGGCTGACACTACCGATGGAAAATGAAAATTTTCCTGCGGAAGATCCTGGAGCGCGCGGAATTCTGACTCTCGCCAGCTTGAAATATAATCAGGATAATTATGAGTGGGTGTTGAGCCGCGCGCTTGGCTATGCGGGTGTGGCACTCTATAGCGATGATGCATTTGATGAAGTTCAGTCTACTTACAAGAATATAGTGGGAGATATTTATGAGCGCGGTCTGGGGCTTTTTGAGCTTAATGATGTGGAAACGAACGGCGTTGCTGAGGCTCTGGCCGTAACAAATAATGCTGCCTATGCACAAAACACACTTTCGCCTGATTTTGAGTTTCAAAGTGTGCGCGATGCGTTTGAAACATTGAAGCGTCAGGCCAGAGATAATGGTAAATCGGTTGGCGTGATGACGCTGACCCCTGCCCTTTTGAATACCATCAAGACACATATTGCCGAGGCGCAGGAGGAAGGATTTGCGATTGTCCCTCTAAGTGCGCTTGCGGATACTGGGCGTTGATTTTCATGAGTCCCCTTCCCTATAGACCCTGTGTCGGCATTGCTCTTTTTAATGAGCATGGTCATGTTTTCGTGGGTGAGCGGATTGATACGCCGGGGGCGTGGCAAATGCCGCAAGGCGGTATTGATGATGGTGAAAGCATTGAGGCTGCGGTGTTGCGCGAACTTGCCGAGGAGGTGGGCAGTGACGCGGCCGAAGTCTTATATATCGCCGAGGAAACTATTCGTTATGATTTGCCGGATTATTTGCGTGGTCGTTTATGGGGCGGGAAATATGCCGGGCAAGAGCAAACATGGGTTGCCGCGCGTTTTGCGGGTTTGGATACAGACATCAATTTAAACAGTTTCGATCCGCCGGAATTTAAGGCGTGGCAATGGGTTGAAATAGAAAACACGCTTGATCTGATCGTTCCTTTCAAGCGTGATGTCTATGCGCAAGTTATTGAGATGTTTCGTAAGAACTCAATTATTGTTTAGCGGGCTCCATGCCGGATCAGAGCCGTCGCCCGGTGTTTTCAGCCATCTTTCATTAAAGCCAGTGATGTCGACCGTATAAACTTTAGCCTGACGGCCTGAACCGCCCCCTACGACTTGCTCCTTGAAATATGAAAGGACGCGGCCATTGGGCGACCATGTTGGCCCTTCGACGTGGTATGCGTTTGCGATGAGGCGTTCACCGGAGCCATCGGGGCGGATAACACCGACATAGAATTTGCCTTGATACATTCTGGTGAAGGCAATCAGATCGCCGCGCGGGGACCACACAGGGTTGGCGTAGCGGCCTTTGCCGAAAGTGATGCGCTTGGCGGTGTCACCGTTGATGTCCATAGTGTAGAGCTGCTGTGTGCCGCCACGGTCGGATTCAAAGACGATTTGACGTCCGTCGGGTGAATAGGACGGCGCGGTATCGATTGAAGCGTTTTGGGTTAAGCGGCGCGGGGTGCGGTCACTTAAAGCCATTTCATAGACATCTGTATTCCCGTTTTTGGCCATCGACATAATGACTTTGTTACCGTCAGGTGAAAATCTTGGCGCGAAGGTCATGCCGGGGAATTGCCCAAGCGGTCTGTGGCGGCCGGTATTGATGTCATACAGGTAGACTGTCGGTTTGCCGCTTTCATAGGACATATAGGTGATTTGTTGGCGCGTCGGCGAGAAGCGCGGCGTGAGTACAAGGCTGCGCCCGTCGGTCAGGTATTTATGGTTCGCGCCGTCCTGATCCATAATGGCCAGGCGTTTGAGGCGTTTTTGCGGCGGGCCTGATTCCGCGACATAGACGATGCGGGAATCGAAATAGCCGTCTTCGCCTGTCAGGCGTTTATAGATCTCATCGGAAATAATATGAGCGATGCGGCGCCAGTTTTGCGGCGTTGTGGTATAGGCCATGCCCATGATTTGTTGTTGCGAGAACACATCCCAGAGGCGGAACTCAACGCGGGTGCGGCCATCTTCGCTGCGGGTTACTGTCCCGGTGACGAGCGCTTGTGTACCGGTGGAGCGCCATTCGCCAAAGTTCGGACCGCTGTCTTGAATGGATTGATTGCTTTGGATGAAGGCTCTGGGGTTTACAGGTTTGAAAAGACCGGATTGCTCCAGATTGCTGGAAATAACGCCGGGAATGTCTGTGGCGAAGTTTTGGTCACTGCCGCTGGCGGCGTAAAATGTTGTGATTGCAATAGGCAGGGGTTCAACAACACCTTTGGTAAGGTCGATGCGTAATTCGGCCATGGCTGCAGCTGGCATTAACAATAAGCATAAAGCAAAAATAAAGATCTGTTTTGTGAGGTTCATTGGTGGTCTCCAGCTTTGTGTTGTGAGTCGCGACTATAGCATATCTTGCGGATTGAAATTAATCACGATTGATTTCCATTGGTCGTATTTTTCCGGTGGTAATTTAAACGGACTACAGCGCGGATTTCGCAGCGCGCGCATGGCTGAGTCCGCGGCGGCTTTATAGGCACTGTCACGACTATAACGTCCCTGATCCAAAATAGTTGCACTTTTCATGGTCATGTCGCGGTTCATAATGACGCGAATTTCGACGGCCAGGTTTTCCGCATATTTTGCCCCTGCAGGGATGTTCCAGCATGGCTGTAGCTGGTATTTAAAGGCATCAAGTTCGGAAATGCTGAGTTGATCGGACAATCTGGCTATTTGCCCGTTTGCGGTGTCTTCAACATTTTCTGTCTCTTCTTTGTTTTTTGTTTCACCGGCATCGGGGGCGAGGTTTTTCAAAAGACTGTCGAATGATTTTTGCTCCTCAACTTTTGGTTTGGGTTTTTCCTTTGGTTTTGGCTTTGGCTTTGGAGCCGGGTCTTCTTTTTCTGCGACTTCCTGGATCGGCTCTGGCGGTGTTGGCTCAGAGGGTTCGGGTTTGTCTTTGGGTTTTTCAAGCTCGGCAATTTCGGGCGGCTTTTCGGCGGTCATTTGCGGGGCCATGTTTTGTGGCGGCGGTTCGGGCTTTTCAAGCTCGACGGGTTTTTCCTTTTCTTGTGGCGCGGCGCGTTTATTGGTTTGGGACATATCGGAAATATCAACAAGTTCGATCGATACAGGAG
>CAYGNI010000035.1:0-16982 GCA_964351195.1 uncultured Micavibrio sp. | reverse complement strand
CCCAGAATTTTGGATCTTTTTTTGCGGCGTTCCATGCGTCTTCGACCGAGAGGATGAGCGGCATGAGCGTTTCCGCAACGTAGCGTCCGCCATAAGGGCCGAAATGGCCTTTTTCATCCGGGGCGTTTCGTAATGAATTTGGCAAATTTGTGCTTTCAGTTTTCTTATTAAACATTAGATTTTACTGCATTTATAAAGGTTTTGATTTTCTGCGTGTCCTTTTGCCCAGGGGCGGATTCTACGCCGCTCGAAATATCAACTGCATCCGGGTTTAAGATGCGCAAGGCCTCTTTTACATTACTTTCATTCAAACCGCCAGAGAGCATCCATGGTTTTTTCATGCGTCTGTTTTGCAGGATCGTCCAGTCAAATGTCTGGCCGGTGCCGCCAGGGAGTTTTGCGCCTTCGGGGCGTGCGTCGAAGAGGATCCAGTCGGCGACTTCTTCGAAGGATTCGAGATCGTTTAGATCGTCTTTTGTGGCCACGCGGATGGCTTTCATGATCTGTATGGGAAAGCGCGATTTGATGTCTGTGATGCGCTCCGGCGTTTCATCGCCGTGGAGCTGGACCATGTCGAGTTGTACGCCCGTGAGCACACGATCGAGCAGGGCATCATCGGGGTTAACGAACAGCCCGACGGTGCGCACGCCTGTGGGGACGGCGCGGGCAAGCTCGAAGGCTGTATCCAGAGAGACGTTCCTTGGAGATGGCGGATAGAAGACAAAGCCGACAAAACGGGCGCCGGATTCTATCGCGGTTTGCAGTGTTTCGGGCGTGGATAGCCCGCAGATTTTAACGTCTGTCATGACACGCTTTCCAATATTTGTTGCGCGGCCTGGGCCGGGTCAGGGGCGGCGGTGATGGGGCGGCCAATGACGAGATGGGTTGCGCCATTTTGAATCGCTTCTGGCGGGGTCATGACTCGTTTTTGATCCTGCCTATCTGCGCCGGCGGGGCGGATTCCGGGGACCATGAGGGTGAAGTCTGCACCGCATTCGCGCCGGAGCATTTCGATTTCAAGGGCGGAGCAGACGACGCCATCGAGGCCGCAATCTTGTGTGAGTTTGGCCAATCGGACTACGCTATCGACCTCGCTGTTTCCTACATATCCTATTTTACATAATTCATTATAGTCAAGGGAGGTGAGGATGGTTACGGCGAGGAGTTTGCTCTTGCCGTTTGAGGCGTCATCGCAGGCGTCTTTGGCGGCGCGCATCATCGTTTCCCCGCCGCTGGCATGGACATTCAGATAGGCGGGGGCGAAGTTGATGCAGATGGTGCGTACAGCGCCCGCGACCGTATTGGGGATGTCGTAGAATTTCAGATCTATGAAAAGCTGCGCTTCGGGGCAGGCGTTTTGCACGGCTTCTATGCCTTGCGGGCCGAAAGTATTGACGAATTCCATGCCGACTTTCAGGCCTTTTGTGACCGGGCCTATGGTTTTTGCCCACTGCGTGGCCTGATTGAGGTCCGCCGTATCAAGGGCGCAGAAGATAAGGGGTGCTTGGCTCATATTTGCTATATGAACTTAATTTGGGTGTGCGATCAAGCTTTTAAGGCTATTCGCTCTTTTGCTTTTTGAAGGCGATGGCGGGGAAGAAGTCGCTTGGCGGTGTTTCGGCCAGAGGGTCGGTCTCAATTTTGCTGAGTTCTTTTTCGAGATCTTTGATGTGTTTCTTTTGCTTGCGGCTGGTCCGACGCAGACCGCCGTGGTTGAGCCACACAACAATGCCGCCGATCAGGAATCCGGCGATGAGTGAGCCGAGGATGATGACGTAAAGGGGAACGGTGTAGGCTTGGTTGATCGGGCTCCAGAAGACTTCGACATCATTCCGGTTCATGACGGCAAAGCCGGCAATGCAGAAGGCGATTAATAAAGCGATGAGGCTGCGGATAAAGGCCATGGCTTAGCCATTACCACAAAGATTGTTTTTCTTCGTTGAGGCGCTCACGCAGGGCCTTTCCTGTTTTGAAGAATGGCAGGCGTTTGGATTCTACGTGAACGGCTTCGCCTGTGCGCGGGTTGCGGCCTGTGCGTGCATCACGGTGCTTAACGGAGAACGCGCCAAAGCCACGGAGCTCAACGCGGTCGCCTTTGGCCAGCGCGTCAGTGATTTCATTGAAAACGGTTTCGACAATTTTCTCGACGTCGCGCAGATAGAGGTGCGGGTTGCGTTCGGCCAAACGTTGGATGAGTTCTGATTTCGTCATTGCTATCGTCCTTTTTAAGGCTCTTTGTTCAAAGAGCTCACTCTTATCACCAAGGTCTTTGTTTATGCGAATGATTCTACACTGCCTCAAATTATGGGGGGCCGTCAAGAAAAACCCCATGCTTTCAATGAGAAAACTATTGAAACAAAACAGAATTTTGGGGGCAGGGCATTTGGGCTCAAAGAAAAAGCCGGGCGATGAGGCCCGGCTTTTTGTGTTTTTATGAATGTGCTTTTGCGCTTAGTCTTCGGATTTTTCCTTGGACTTGTCTTCTGCTTTGGCTTCGTCATCTTTCTTTTTAGACGCTGCTTTTTTCGCAGGGGCTTTTTTCTCAGCCTTATCTGCGTCGTCTGCTTTCTTTGCAGCGGCCTTCTTAGGCTTTTCTTCTTTCGCTGCGTCAGATTTTGATTCATTCAAAGCTGCGCCAAGAATGTCACCCAAAGATGCACCGGATTCGGTTGAGCCGTACTCTTTCATCGCTTTTTTATCTTCATCAACTTCATGCGCTTTGATGGAGAGTGTCAGATTGCGGGATTTATTATCGATGGCGGTGATTTTCGCATCGATTTTCTCACCCACAGCGAAGCGGTCAGGGCGCTGTTCGGACCGCTCACGAGACAGCTCAGTCTTCTTGATGAAACCTTTCACATTGTCATTGATGCTGACTTCAACGCCTGCGTCTTTGATTTCAGTGATTGTTCCTGTTACGACTGCACCTTTCTTCAGGCCTTTCATTGCGCCTTCGAATGGATCGTCAGTCAGTTGCTTGATACCAAGGGCAACACGTTCTTTATCCGCATCAATGTCGAGGATCTTCACTTTGACGGTTTCACCTTTGTTGAAGGCTTTTAAAGCGTCTTCACTTTCGTCATCCCAAGAAATATCGGAGAGGTGAACCATACCGTCGATATCACCGTCCATGCCAATGAACAGGCCGAATTCGGTGATGTTACGGATTTCGCCTTCGAGTTCCTGATCGACTTTATGAGTCTCGGCGAATTTCTCCCATGGGTTATCCTGGCATTGCTTGATACCCAAGGAGATGCGGCGTTTTTCTTCATCCACTTCGAGGACTTCGACTTCGACTTCCTCGGATGTTGAAACGATTTTGCCCGGGTGGACGTTTTTCTTGGTCCATGACATTTCAGAGACGTGAACCAGACCTTCGATACCGTCCTCGAGCTCAACAAACGCGCCGTAATCGGCGATGTTTGTGACGCGGCCTTTGAAGCGGGCACCTGGAGTAAATTTGGAATCGATATCTTTCCACGGATCGTCTTCGAGTTGTTTCATGCCCAAGGAGATACGCTGTGTATCTTCGTTGAAGCGAATAACCTGTACATCGATTGTTTGACCGATTTGCAGGGCTTCCGATGGGTGGTTCACGCGTTTCCATGAAATGTCTGTGACGTGCAGAAGGCCGTCAACGCCGCCAAGATCAACGAAGGCACCGTAATCTGTGATGTTTTTCACAACGCCCTGAAGCACTGAACCTTCTTTTAGGTTGTCCATCAGGTCTGAGCGAGCTTCTTCGCGGGATTCTTCGAGAACGGCGCGGCGTGAGACAACGATGTTGCCACGGCTGCGGTCCATTTTCAAAATGTGGAATGGCTGTGGTGTACCCATCAATGGGGAGACGTCGCGCACTGGGCGAATGTCTACTTGTGAGCCTGGCAGGAACGCTACTGCGCCGCCGAGATCCACTGTGAAACCACCTTTGACGCGGCCAAAAATCACGCCTGTAACGCGCTCTTCTTTTTCGTGTGATTTTGTAAGCTCGACCCAGCTTTCTTCGCGGCGGGCTTTTTCGCGGGAGAGAACGGATTCCCCGTCGCGGTTTTCCATGCGCTCAACAAAGACTTCGACGGAGTCGCCGACTTTAAGCTCTGGGTCTTCGCCGGGTTTTGAGAATTCTTGTAGCGGAATGCGTCCTTCTGATTTCAGGCCGACATCAACGATTGCAAAATCGTCGGTTAAGGCGATGATGGTGCCTTCGACAACGCTGCCGGTGAAATTATCCTGATTTTTAAGAGAGTCATCGAGAAGTTTTGCGAAATCTTTTGAGTCTCCGCGGTCTTGTAGTCTTGCTGCTGCTCCAGCCATGGTATTTTCCTTTTTTGTACGGGTTTAATCGTACTGGGTTAGGGTTAATTGCGCCTTTATCGGCGCGTTTTGGGCGATATGATTGTGATGTATAACGAGGTGTTAGAGGGAAAGCCTGTCCTTTATGATGTCCAAGGCTTTGTCTAACAGTTCATCCGCATTCAAATCAGAGCTATCAACTGTGATAGCATCTGTTGCGGGTTTCATGGGGGCGGTCTTTCGGCCAGCGTCCCGTGCGTCTCGCTCACGCATATCGTTCAAAACGGTGCTATATGTAGCGGCAATCCCGCGGGATTGCAACTCTTTTACGCGTCTTTGCGCACGAATCTCGGTTTTTGCGGTGACGAAGAGCTTCACATCGGCGTTTGGGCAGATGACCGTACCAACATCGCGGCCGTCCAAAACGGCGCCTTTGAAGCCTGGGCCGGGGTTTTTGGCGAAATCTTGCTGGAGTTTGAGGAGGACTTCGCGGACTTGGGGGATAGCGGCGACAATGGAGGCGGAGCCGCTGATTTTATCCTCGCGCAGGGTGGGGTTGCCTAAAACATCTTCTGGTTTGCGGGCTTTTTTGATTTCTTTGACCATAATTTGGGCCGCGTCGCGGCAATCTCTGGGGTCTTTGATGCTCAGGCCTGTGGACAGGACTTCGTAGGCCACGGCGCGGTAAAGCGCGCCTGTGTCCAGATGCGCGCAATTCAGCTCCTGCGCGATATTCTTGGCCAGCGTGCCTTTGCCGCTGGCTGCGGGGCCGTCGATGGCGATAACGAAATGGTCTTGCGTTGTCATGAGGCGTGAGCCTAAATTTAAAGCTTAGAAATTACAAGAATGATGCGATGAAAAAGATTGTTTTATTGGTGGGGTGTCTGGTTTTGGCAGGGTGCGCAAAGGGGCAGGGTATTAGCCTTATGCCGTTTGAGGACCCACGGGCGGAGCCGACGAATTTTGTTTTATGCCACGGTTTTGGGTGTTCGCATCGCAGCCGTGTGCATTTGAGCGAGGCGCAGTGGGCGCGGGCTGTGGCGCCTTTGAAGCGCGGTGCGAAGAGCGCGGCACAGGAGCGGGTGAATATCGCGAAATCGGTGGCTTTGATTGAAAAGGCGGTGCAAAAAGAGACTGGTCTATCGCCTGATCTTGGCGGTGCGCGGACGTTTGAGAAGGATCAGCATCAGATGGATTGTCTGGATGAGACGATTAATACCTCGCGCTATCTGGCGTTTATCGCGGATTCTGGGCTTTTGAAATATAACGACGCTGTCGATCCCATCCATCGCGGGTATTTCGTTGACGGAATGTGGCCGCATAACAGCGCGGCAGTGCGGGATAACGCAACGGGCGTTATTTATGCAATCGATAGCTATTATTCGGATAATGGTGGTCCGGTCTATGTGGTTGACCTTGATACGTGGCTCGATGAATGGCGACCGGAGGGGTATGCGAAGGATGAGCCTGTTCCCAAGCCGAAGCGCAAGCCGCGTCGCGGCTAGGCTATTTTACAGCCGAGTTCATTCATAAGTTTGGCAAAGCCGGGGAAGCTGGTGGCGATGGGGGCGGCATCGTCGATGGTGATGGGATCATCAGTGGCGGTTCCCAATACAAGGAAGGCCATGGCGATGCGGTGATCGAGGGCGGTTTCGATCAAGGCCCCACCTTTGGGCGGTTTGCCGGTGCCGTGAATGGTGAGGCTGTCTTCACCCATTTCAAGCTCTACGCCGCAAGATTCAAGGCCTTTGGCAACCATCAGGAGGCGGTCGCTTTCCTTGACGCGCAGCTCGGCGAGGTCGGTCATTGTAGTTGTGCCATTGGCGCAGGCGGCGGCCATAGCGAAGACCGGAAATTCATCAATCATGGACGGGACGAGGGCGGGATCGACTTTTATGCCTTTGAGGGTCCCTGAGCCTTTTACGCGGATATCGGCGACGGGTTCGCCGCCTTCGATGGCTTCGTTTGTGAATTCTATATCTGCGCCCATTTGTTTGAGGGCGGTGTAAATGCCGATGCGCGTCGGGTTGATGCAGACATTGTCGATTGTGATGTCTGAGCCTTCGTTTAACAGCGCGGCGACAACCGGGAATGCGGCAGAAGATGGGTCGGATGGCACATCAATCGCGCAGGGCTGCATAACTTGGCCGCCATTCACGCTGATGGCTGTCGCGCCGTCGTCCATAACGCTTGTTTCGACGTTTACGCCGAAGGCTCTGAGCATATTTTCGGTGTGGTCGCGTGTTGGTTTGTTTTCGATTACGGTTGTCATGTCGTCGGCGTTGAGGCCGGCCAGGAGGATAGCGGATTTGACCTGCGCGGAGGCGACAGGGAGCGTGTATTCGATAGCTTTGGCAGGATTAGCGCCGTGAACGATGAGGGGTAGTTTGTCGCCGTTAGTGGCCTCGAATGCCGCGCCCATTTCGCTTAGCGGGGTCATCACGCGTTTCATGGGGCGTTTGGACAAGGAGGCGTCACCAGTGAACTGGGCGGAGATATTATGCCCGCCGACGAGACCGATGAGCAGGCGGGTCGAGGTGCCGCTATTACCCATTTCAAGCGGGGCATCAGGGCTTTGGAGATTGCCGATTCCAACGCCGAATGTACGCCATAGTCCGTCGAGGCCTTGTTCGATTTTAGCGCCGAGCGCGCGCATGGCATCAGCGGTGTGGAGCACATCTTCGCCTTCGAGCAGGCCGCTGATCAAGGTTTCACCTTCGGTCAGAGCGCCGAACATGAGGGCGCGGTGCGAGATGGATTTATCACCGGGAACTTTTGCATAGCCTTTTAAAGGGCCGGATTTTTTGGAGATCAATTGGGTCATATCACCTTCACAGATACAGAGTTAGGCTGCGATAATCAAGCGGCGGATTGCTTGTTGAAGCTTGTGAGCTTGCCGTCATAACCTTTGGCGAATGTGATGAAGTCTTCGCTGGGGACCGGGCGAGAGTAGCGGAAGCCCTGGACTTCGTCACAGCCTTCTTTCAGGAGAAATTCTTCGTGTTCTTTGGTTTCCACGCCTTCCGCGATGACGCTGAGGTTCAAAGAATGGCCTAGCCCCACGATTGTGCGGGCGATGGCTGCGTCGTCTTCATCATTGAGGGCGTTGCGGATAAAACTTTGGTCGATTTTCAAGCGGTCGATCGGGAATTGGCGTAGGTATGACAAGGAGGAGTAGCCTGTTCCGAAGTCGTCAATTGCCAGTTCTACGCCGATGGCATGGAGGTTTTGGAGTGTCTGGATTGTGTGCTGGATGTCGTCCATAAATACGCTCTCTGTGACTTCCAGTTCGAGCATATGCGGGTTGATGCCGGTTTCGTTGATGATTTTTTGCACATGGCCGCAAATGTCGCTTTGTGAGAATTGGGCGGCGGCGACGTTGACGGCGATACGGACATCAATTCCGTGTTCTTTGCGCCATGTCATGGCGTCGCGGCAGGCTTTTTCCATGACCCATTCGCCGATGGGGACGATGAGGCCGGATTGCTCAGCTACGGGAATGAAGTCGCCGGGGGATATGTATGTGCCGCCTTCTTTGCTGTTGTCGGGTTTGAACCAGCGCAGGAGTGCTTCGGCGCCGATGATCTTGCCCGTTTTGAGGTCGAGCTGAGGTTGATAGTGCAGGTCGAGTTGCTGATGCTCCATAGCATCGCGCAGGTCGCGTAACATCTGGAAACGCGCCTGGACGGCGCGGTCGAAGTCTTCGGAGTATTCCTTGATTGTGTCGCGGCCGTCTTCCTTTGCGCGGTTGAGCGCGATATCGGCGTTTTTAAGGACCTGATCCGGGCTTGTTGCGTCATCGGGAAAGGTTGAAACTCCTATGGAGGCTCGAATTTGGAAGGATTCATTGAAGACTTTGAAAGGTTCGGAGCGAATAACACCGGCCAGGCGCTCTGCGACGTCTCTGGATGTATTGACATCTGTGGTTAGTGGCATCATCACGGCGAATTCATCCTCTCCACTGCGGGAAACGGTTGCGGAGTTTGGCATGGCGGACAGTAGACGTTTTCCAACACCGCGCAAAATGGCATCGCCGACGTTGTGACCCATAGAGTCATTGACGTCTTTGAAATGGTCGAGGTCAAGGGTCACGACCGCAAAGCGTTCAACTTCTCCGTTTTCATTGGGCCGCGATTTCTCCGTTAAAGTCTGGAGGAACAGGGTTCTGTTTGGCAGGCCTGTGAGTGTGTCGTAATAGGCCAGTTTATGGATTTTGTTTTCAGCCGCGCTTTTTATTTGTTTGAGGTTAGTTGCGTTTTGGCGGATCAGCTTTTGGGCAATCTGGATGGCGCTGCCGATTTCATCATTTGGGTCGAAGGGGGATTCCGGGATGAGCGGTTCTTCAGGATTTCTTGTGGCTTCGACAAGGTTGGAGCGCATGAATAAAATAGGCTCTAGTAGCCAGCGGCCTAAAGCGATCATCAAAACGGTTGTTACGAAGAGGGATAACAGCATCATAATCGAAATTGTTTGAAGCACGAAGTTGAAGACGTCGCTTTGAATGTTCGATGAGTCCATGTTTGTAGCAATGAAGTATGAGCCGGCGATTGTGCTGGTGCGGAAAACGAATTCATATGTGTTGCCGTCTGAGCTTCTGAAGGTGCGGTTCAAATTGGTGGGGTTGTACAGTCGTATTGTCACGGGTTCGCCGTATGTCTCGAGCAGTTCAAGACGGCTCATGTCGTTATTTATCATGCCGAATGAGTAAATCGCAAGGCCGTTGACCTTGGTTGTTTGGAAAAGGCGGTCTACGGAGTCTTTTGTTAGCGGAGATTGCAGAAGTTCTGTGATGTCGGTTTCAAGCATCGGGACGATGGCTGATTTTCCAATGTCTTCCAGATGTTGAAGGCTTGTGTCTTCGAAATCTCTCATTGTTGCAAAGATCAGGATACAGACCTGAACCAATGCAATGGTCATGAAGACGACAGCAGCGATGCGCCAGCTGGTCCAGCTTTTCCAAATCTGTGTTTTGGATGAGAGCTTTAAAAACCCGCGTTTGCTACTTTCTGTATGGCTCACGTCGATATCATCTATAGATTGTGTTTTGTATGTGGCGTGCATATTGACGTTTGATTATCCCCTAAAATTCACTTTATGTACACGGCTATGTCGTCAAAATTTAAGCGCTTGCCGCGCTATTTACAAAAGTTGTTTTTTTCTATCTTTAATCATATCAAGAGAATGCTTAATAAGGCGTTTATAAAACGCTAATATAGGCCATTATTTCATTGTTCTTTTTCCTAATAAAATATTGTTTTTGTTTATTTATTTTAAATATAAAAAATTTGGTTCAAATTTTTTTCTTTTTTTATTCAAATTTGTTTTTTCGTGTGGATTAAAGCGTGTTTGTCATTGTTGAGTGTGCAGGCAAATAGAGTTTCATCGCCTCCGTCTTTGAGCTTCAGTTTCTTTTTGAGGGTGTTTACGTCCATGGGAAAGCCCCGCACGCTGAGGTTGATTTTATCGAATGGTAGGGCTTTGGCCTGTACGGGATAGATATTGAGAATTTCGAAGCTGCGGCCGGGGAAGTCCTGGATTGGTGTTTTTGACGTGTAGAGATGGGTGTGCGGGTGGAGTTTTTTTACTCCATATTGTGCGCAGATGGATTTAAAACCGCCAGCCTTCAAGAAGGCCGGGCCTGGTTCATAGAGGTATTTGAGAGGTTCTGAAAGCGGTATGGGGGCGTTTGCTTCCGCCTGGCGGGTGAAGGTCATACTATGTGTAGCTTGGTCGTTGCCGTTTAATTTTACGGCGGTGATGGGGATTTCATCCGGCTGGTTGGATGGTGTCATGATGTAGAGCACTTCCTTACAATCGCCCTGCCATTCGATGATGTGTACGTGCGATACGCAGCCGAGCTTTTCGATGCCCTGATTGATGTCGAGCATAGGCGATGTTTTGAGGACAATGGTGCTTGATTTTTCCTTGAGGGTGGAGAGTAGATTGAGGACATTGGGGCTGCAATCTTCGAGGGCGTAGAGTCCTTTTTTAGATGAATCGCGACGCTGCGGATCGATGAGGATGAGGTCGGTTTTATCCATGGATGTGATAAAATCTTCAGCGTCAGCAGTGTGGACTATGGCTTTGTTTTTGAATCCTAAAACGCCCATATTATATTCAATACGACTCGAAGCGTTTTTATTATTGTCGATGATGGTGGCGTGGCCGAAATTCTTAAGCATGGCCCAGCTATCGATCCCTGCGCCGCCTGTTAAATCGGCAAAGGTTTTTCCCTTGAAGAGATTTGCTTTGTAGCGGGCCGTTGCAGATGAGGAGGCTTGTTCGAGCGTGTCAGCGGGCGGGAAAATGATCTCTTCATGGTTTAGCCATTCAGGGATTTTGATTTTGGCTTTTTGTCTTGCCTTGATCTGATCGAGAATAAGCGGGTATGGCCATGCGGGGTTGGGTGATGTCTTTAAAGCTAAATCCCGTATATCCGCATTTTCATGTTCATGAATGAAATTTTGGATATCGGGATTTGAAAGCTTTTGCCAGTCTGACATTCAACTATGTCCGTCAGATTACCGTCTGATCATCTCCAGAAAGCGAAGCTGCGCTGTATGATCGTCATTCAACTTACCACGGAAGGTTGTGGTTACGGTGGATGAGTGACGTTTGCGTACGCCGCGTATCGACATGCATTGGTGATCCGCATCAATGTATACGGCCACGCCTTTGGGGTTGAGCGTGTCTTCGATGCAATTGGCGATACCGTTGGTCATGTTTTCCTGGCTGACCAGGCGGCGTGAGAAGATGTCCACGATACGCGCGAGCTTGGAGATGCCGACAACGGCTTTATCGGGCCAATATGCGACGTGGGCAACGCCATTGATCGGAACCATATGGTGTTCGCAGTGGGATGTGAATTCGATGTCCTTGACCAAAACAATGTCATCAAAGCCCTCGATGTCTTCGAATGTCTTACCAAGCTCCTTTGCCGGATCTTTAGTGTAGCCCTCGAAAAACTCATCATAGGCGCGTATCACGCGGGCAGGGGTGTCAATTAGCCCTTCACGCTTTGGATTCTCACCGATGTAGCGCAGCAATGTGCGTACGGCGTCTTCGGCTTGTTCGCGTGATGGTTTTGTCTCTTGTGTGTCATCACACATATCAACGACTTTGGATGAAACCATTTGAAAAATCCTTTTGTTTAGTGTCTTTATAGGTCCGGGACCTTAACCTTTAACGTTGTGGAATGCTAGAAAAATATGCCTAATCTCGCGCTTTTCAATAGTTTGACCCGTGAAAAGCAGGTCTTTGATCCGATAGATCCGGCGCATGTGCGGCTGTATGCGTGTGGTCCGACGGTTTATAATTACGCGCATATTGGTAATGCGCGGATGGCGGTTGTGTTTGATTTGCTCGCCCGGGTGTTGAAAACGCTGTATCCGGAAGTGACTTATGTTTCGAATATTACGGATATTGAGGACAAGATTATTGTCGCGGCGCGCGAAGCGGGGGAGCCGATTTCCGCGATTACGCAGAAATATGCGCAGATTTACAATGATGATATGGCGGCGCTGGGGTGTGCGGCGCCGGATATTCAGCCGTTGGCGACGACACATATCCCCGAAATGATTGGGATGATTGAGACGCTGATCAATAAGGGGCATGCGTATGAGGCCGATGGTCATGTTTTGTTTAACGTGCCTTCGTATCCCGCTTATGGGGCGTTGTCGGGGCGTTCGCGCGATGAGCAGATTGCGGGCGCGCGCGTTGAGGTGGCGTCGTATAAGAAAGATCCCGCGGATTTTGTGCTGTGGAAGCCGTCCGCTGGGGATGAGCCGGGATGGGATTCTCCTTGGGGGCATGGTCGGCCGGGGTGGCATATTGAATGTTCGGCCATGGCGGAGAAGCATTTGGGTCTGCCGTTTGATATTCATGGCGGCGGGGCGGATTTGAAATTCCCGCATCATGAGAATGAAATTGCGCAGAGCTGCTGCGCGCATGGGGTGATGGATGATGCGTCGGCCTTTGCGAAGCTGTGGGTGCATAACGGGTTTGTGACCGTGGACGGTGAGAAAATGTCAAAATCGCTGGGGAATTTCCTGCTGGTTCATGATTTGATTGAAAAATACCCGGGACCGGTCTTGCGGCTCGCGCTTATGATGGCGCATTACCGTCAGCCGCTGGATTGGAGCGAGCAGGTGTTGCACCAGGCAGAAAAGCTTTATGAGCGGATTAAGAATGCTTTGTTTGCTTTGGAGGGGGTGGAGGAGTCTGGCGATAGCGGCGTGGATGAAGCCATGCTGGAGGCGTTGTGTGATGATTTGAACACGCCCAAGGCGTTTGCTGCATTGAACGATTTGATTGGCCGGGTGAATAAGGCGCAGCACGCTGCTCCGGAAACACTCTCTTCTCTGAAAAGTATTTTACATAATTCAATATCCTTGTTGGGGGTGGAGGTATCTTCTGGTGGGGAGGCTGGCGATGCGGCGGAAGGTGATGCGGAGATTGATGCTCTTCTTGCTGAACGCGCACAGGCGAAGGCGGAGAAGAATTTTGCGCGGGCGGATGAAATTCGTGACGTATTGGCGGCGCAGGGGATTGAGATTATCGACACACCCGAAGGCGCAAAGTGGCGCCGCGCTTAGCGCGCGACCAGCACTTTATAGAACACATATTTGCTGTCGGTTGTATTTTGAAAGCAGCCTGCCGTTTGTCCATCCAGCTCTGTTCCCCCGGCCTCATCGCCTATGGTTTCGTTATAGCCGAAGGCTCCGACATAGAGTGTTTCCCCGATATCCGTGTCCGTCGGCGGTGCATCTGCGGAGTCTGTGATGCCCAGAAGATCGTTGATTTGTTGGCAGACGCTTAAAAGTAGTTCGTCGGTGACGAGAATGAGGTCAGAGCAGCCAGCAGCTGCGCAGGTTGTTCCAACGTTTTCGACTTCGTTGTCTGCGTATATGTGCCACAAATTATCCGGCGTTGCGGACGAATCCATAGCCTCGGATGGGGCTTGGCGCCATTGTATGCCCGCGCCTGAGATGTGGAAGATTTTGTTGAAATCGTCCGTACATCCGGCGTAATCGTAGGTTCCGCCGAAGCCTGTATCATCAAAGCAGAGCTCATCAATATCCACACCGCGAAGCTGTAGCTGAGAGACGGCGGCGCTTATATTATTTGAGTATTCTATGATCTCAGTGGCGATCAGGCGTGCGCGGTCGTTTGTGATTTGTTGGCCGCCTCCGCGCACACTCTCGGATACGGCAAAGCCCAAACCTGCCAGGAGTGCAACGGCGATCAGGATGTAGAATAAAACATTGCCGGATTGTGCGCTTTGGTTGTTCATATTTTCATACTAGCCTAGTTAGATTCCCTGCGAAAGTACGGATCTTTCATGATGCATACGATCTCCGCCTCGCTGGGAAAGCATTAGTTTTGGGCGAGGAAGTCTTTGAAATCGCTTTCATTGGATTTAGGAATATGGACGGGGATGGTTTTGTGTCCCATATCGGCAAGGGTGAGCAGGGTTGCTCTGCCGCTGCCGATCTCGATGTTATCCTGAATTCCGATGCCCAGAACGGGTTTTTCGAGGATGTCACCATTGTCCAGAGCCGTTTCTACGGCTTTGCGTTTGTCCTGATCAGCTTCGCTGAGCTCACCCAAGGATTTGATAGAGCCGTCTCGGTGCAACCATTCATAGCTGAAGACTGATAATTGCCAGCTTTTTATTACAGCAGGCAGGTCAATCTCGATGCTGATGAACATCTCTGGATTGGCCAGCGCGGCTTTATTATCCGTGAAATCTATGGTTTGAGTGATGGACATTGTCAGAACTTGGATTATACTTTTTGACGTTAATGATAACTATACCTCACATTAATATACAAGAATCATAAAGAAAGCCTTAATGCGATGATACCAGATCCTAAACGTCCAGAAATCATTATTGTTGAAGATGAAGCCGACGGCGTTTCTTGTGATGGCGGGGGTGGTGCGCTTGGTCATCCGCGGGTTTGGTATGTTTTTGAGGGGCGCGACCATGTGGAATGCGGGTATTGTGATCGCTTGTTTGTGAAGAACGCGCAGAAAAGTAAATTTCTTTCAGACGTTGCATGACGCTTGAAAATCTTGATCTTCGTTTAAAAAACTCTATATAATAGTCGTAAGGTGCCGCCAGAGCGGGCCTTAACCATATTTGTCAACTCGCTTAAGGTAAGGAGATCAGGCATGAATACGACTGGACGTTTGACATTGTTCGACAGCCCTTTGTTTTTGGGCTTTGATGAAATTGAAAAGACCTTTGATCGCATGCGCAAATCAGGCGGAGAGGGTTACCCCCCCTATAATATAGAACAGATTGGTGAGAGCGATCTTCGCATTACTTTGGCTGTGGCCGGGTTTTCAATGGATGATCTCGATATTGAGGTTGAGAATAACCAGCTGACGATCCGCGGCAAACAGGCCGAGGATGAGGATCGGGTTTATCTCCATCGCGGGATTGCCGCGCGCCAGTTCCAGCGCAGCTTTGTGCTTGCGGATGGGATTGAGGTGCGCGATGCGAGCTTGGATAACGGATTGCTTCACGTTGAGCTGGAGCGTGTTATTCCGCAATCTTCAGCGCGCAAAATTGAGATCAAAGGCAAGGGTAAAACTAATGGTAAAGCCCTTAACGGGCCGTCTTCGCGCAGCGCGATTGATCTTGAGGAAAGCGGCGAGGTTAAACCAAAGGGTAAGAAAGGCTCCTAAGGGGCCTTTCAGATTTCCATTAGAGATTTTTAATGTGTCTCATTCGGAAATCATGTAGAATGAGAAGTGAGAGGTGTAATCTATGACAAGTATCAATCAACACAATGCGGCCGATGTTTTGAAATCCTTATCTCATCAGGATTTTTTGAGCTTTGGTGTTCAGAACGTGGCCTATGTTAAGCCCGTTATGATTGATGGTGAGGTGTCTTATGCTATTCATGCAGCGGATGGGACTCCGCTGTCAGTGATGGAGAGTAAAGAAGAAGCTTATTCCATGATCCGTCAGAATGATCTGGATGCTGTTGTTGTACATTAATTAAGGCTTTAAGCCGCGATCATCCAGCCTTCAGGATCAATCAACAATGATTGAATGACATCTCGATCGTTTGTTTCGCGCAAACGGCTGCGCAGTGATTCATTCCTCAAAAGACGTGAAATGCGTGAGAGACGGCGCAGGTGAATTGGGCCGTCTTCGGCTGGTGAAATCAATAGACAATATAGGTCAATCGGTTGGCCATCAGGGGTTTCGTGGCGGATGTGCTTGTCGATGGTCATCATCATGGTGAATGGGACACGTGCCCGGCGCATTTTGAGGTGCGGGATGGCGACGCCTTCGCCGATGCCGGAGCTGGCGATTTCTTCTTTATCCATCAGGCGGGAAAACAGAATTTTCTCAGAAATGTTCAGGTAGTCAGCCGCGTGCTCGGCAATGGTTGCCAGTGCTTGTTTATGGCTGATGGCTTTGATGCCCGGGATGATCAAATCGAACTGAATATCTTTAACGTATTCTGACATTTTTCCCCTTTAGAAATGCGAATTTTTATATGAATTTTGCCGTCATTTTTACCCAACTGAAGAGGGAATACATCCAAATGAATCGGAGGTAAACCCTAAAATTTGTTGCGGTGAAACATTAGGGTTTTCCAATGTTAACGCTGGTTTTGGGTGTGGAAGTCTGAGGGGTATTTTTGATGTCTTTGCTGTCCTTAAAAAAGTATTCAGGGGCTTTTGAGGGCCCCTGAATTTTGTTTTTGAACGTGCAAAAAATTTTGTGAAAAACTTGTGTAGTTTTAATGCCCTTGTGGGTCGACCCAACCGATGTTTCCATCTGTGCGGCGGTAGATCATATTCAGCTCGCCGTTGCTTGCGTTATGGAAGAGCAGGGCGTTTTCGCCGGATAGATCCAAACGCATGACGGCATCAGATACGCTCATGGTTTCGATATCCTTGGTCATTTCCGCAATGACAACGGGGTCGTCGCCTTTGGGGATATCGCGCTCTTCGCTGATTGGTTCGTCGTCCTGTTCAGGGGCGGCGGCCAAAACGTAATCGCGGGCCTTCAGGATTTCGCCTTCAGGTGTGTGGTCCTGGCGTTCGTGGTGATCGCGCAGTTTCTTTTTGTAACGGCGCATTTGCTTGCCGACTTTTTCCGCGGCGGCTTCGAAAGAGGCATAAGGATCGTGTTCCGTTGCATCGGCCACGACCATGATATTTTTACCGAGCTGGATTGAAATATGGGTTTTTGTCGCCGGCTTTCCGTGGCCTTCGCGCGAAAATGTTACGGTCGCGAATGCGGCATGGTTGAGATACTTTTCATTGAGGTCTTCGAGTTTGTCCTCGACATGGGTGCGCAAAGCATCGCCCACGTCAATTTGTTTTCCATGAACGTTGAGTTCCATCGGCATATCCTCTTTGTTGATTGTATATCTGATATATAATCATTATAGCACACAACAACGCAAATTCACGAAATATTCGGGCTATAAATTTTTCTTCTGTTTCCGGCGCTGCACGGAGGAACCGATATGCATCCCCTCGCGGTATTTGGCGACGGTGCGGCGGGCGATGTCGATGCCTTCGCCCTTCAGGATTTCGACGATTTTGTCATCGCTGAGGATTTTTTTGGGGTCTTCTTCATCGATCATGGTTTTGATGCGGGCGCGGATGGATTCGGCGCTGTGAGATGTTCCGTCCTCGCTCACCAATGCCGTTGAAAA
>CAYGNI010000034.1:0-17016 GCA_964351195.1 uncultured Micavibrio sp. | reverse complement strand
CCCTTCAGTTTCGCTTCAGGTTGATGGGGCAGACTCGAAGAATGTCACGATATGAAAGGCATTCTTTGTTGTTGAATTTGGCTTATAGCGAGAACGGATTACAGACAGGGCATTTGTCTTTCAGGAAAGACGGGATGCTCAGCGCTTTGCGTGCAAAGCCCTCCACCGTGTCGATTGTCCCGGCTTTTTCCAAAGACCGGAAAGCGGTTGAGCATTTTATCACCGATATTTATGCGAAGGCCTATGGCGCCCATATTCATGTGCATTATCCCGTATTGATGAGCGTTCGTGATGAGGCCGGGCAAATTCTGGCAGCGACCGGGCTTCGGCCTGCGGTGAATGAGCCGCTTTTTCTAGAGCAATATCTTGATGCGCCGGTTGAGCAGGTTTTGCAATGCCCCCGCGTTCAAATTGTTGAGATCGGCAATTTGGCTTCGGAAGGCGGTGGTGCGTCTTTATATCTGTTTGCCGCGCTGGCGGCTTACTTAAATTACAGAGGGTTTACGCAAGCCGTTGTCACCAGCACAGATTTTCTTCAGCGCCGTTTCCGCCAGATGGGTTTGCAGCCGAAACTTCATGCGAAAGCCGATCCGGCTTTGCTTTTATCAGACGGCGAGAATTGGGGCACATATTATGACACCCAGCCACATGTGATTTCCGGTTCGGTTGAGCAAGGTTATAAACGCCTGCAAAAACAGCTTGGTGCGGAATATACGGATTACCGTCCGCGCCTGTTTCCCCGTTTGCATTATAAGGGGGATCAGAGTTGATGGTATTCGAGCATATTCAAAAGCACAATCCAGACAAAATTGCCCTGCGCGATGAAAAGCGGGCCGTATCTTATGGTGATCTGGAGCATGAAATTCAGACTCGCATGGATGCACTCTATGGCGTTTCTGTTCTGGGGATTGCGCTGGATAATTCCGTAGACTGGGTGTTGTGGGATCTGGCGGCGTTAAAAGCTGAAATCCCTTGCGTTCCCGTACCGCCATTTTTTACCAAAGAACAAGTTTCTCATCTCCTCCACTCTGCCGGTATTTCGCATCTCCTGTCCCCTGAAGGACTGCGCGATACCGGCACGGGGAGAGAGGATGTTTTGCCGATAGGAACGGCGAAAGTGACCTTTACGTCGGGCACGACCGGAACACCAAAAGGTGTCTGCCTGCCAAAATCAGCAATGGAGAATGTAGCCAGCAGCATTGTTGAGGTGTTGGGCGATCAATTTGTCGGCACCCATGCCTGTGTCTTGCCGCTGGCGGTGCTGCTGGAAAACGTCGCCGGGGTTTATGCGGCGTTGATGGCGGGATGCACGATTAATCTTTCAGGCCTTCAAACCTTTGGCCAGAATTACGATAATGTACATGAGGTTTTAAAAAACACTGGTGCCAATTCCGCGATTTTAGTTCCGGAAATCCTGCGGACTCTGATGGCGCAAGTTGTGGTTCATCGCCAGTTACCACATTTAAAATTTATCGCCGTGGGTGGATCAAAAGTTGGTCCGGCGCTGGTCCAGCAGGCGCGCGCGATGGACTTGCCCGTTTATGAAGGATACGGCCTGTCGGAATGTGCATCCGTAGTTTCATTGAATACGCCGCACCATGATAAACCCGGCAGCGTTGGAAAATTGTTGCCGCATGTGAAAGCCCATATTATTGACGGCGAAATCCAGATTAAAGAGCCGGGCTTTTTTGGGTATGTCGGCGAAGATGCACCACATGTGTTTAACACGGGCGATCTTGGTCAACTGGATGATGGTGGTTTTCTGTCCGTTACAGGGCGGAAGAAAAATATCCTGATTACCTCATACGGGCGTAATGTGTCGCCGGAATGGGTTGAGGCTATCTTGCTCACTCAGCCCGCTGTTGCGCAAGCTCTTGTCTATGGCGATGCACAGCCCAGTTTAAGCGCTTTTGTCGTTCCTGCGTCTTCCGATGTCAATATTGAGGCCGCCATTCAGGCCGCGAATAAAACGCTTCCTGATTATGCGCAAGTCAAAGACTTTCAAGTTGTTACCCCCTTCACGGTGGAGGACGGTACGCTTACCGGCACAGGCCGCCCGCGCCGCGATCAAATTTTAACCCTCTATACCCAAAACAATGAAAAGGAGAAAACCCATGAGTTTTTACAACACGCTGGTTAAAGAAACAGAAAGCGCACGCAATGGACTTTATACGGTGCCGCAGCTGACGGATGGCATGAAGGGCGATATAAGCCGTGAAACCTATATCGCTTATCTCACCGAGGCCTATCATCACGTATCGCACACAGTACCATTTCTGATGACGATGGGATCAAAACTGCTCCAATCGAAAAAATGGCTGCATAAGGCGATCATCGAATATCAGGAAGAAGAAGTCGGCCATGAGGAATGGATCCTGAACGATATCGAGGCCGCAGGCGGTGATAAGGAAGCGGCTCGCAATGCCGTTCCCAATCTGGAGACGCAAGTCCTGATTGCTTATAATTACGATTATATCACCCGTAAAAATCCGGTTGGTTTTCTGGGCATGGTCTTCATGCTGGAAAGCACGTCTACGCAGATTGCCAATAAGGGTGCGGATGCCGTCAAGGACAAGCTCGGCCTGCCTAAAAAGGCGTTTTCTTATCTCTATTCCCACGGCGAGCTGGATATCAGCCACATGAAATTCTTTGAGGAAACGGTGAATAAAATCACCGATCCCGAAGATCAGGCCGCAATTATCGAGGTGGCGCAAAACACTTTCCGCCTCTTTGCCAATGTCTTGCGCGCTATCCCCCATAAAGGAGAAATGAAACATGCTGCTTAAAGGAAAGACTGTTTACATCACCGGCGGAACGGGCGGCATTGGTACGCCGCTTGTCCAGCATCTCAAAGATGCTGGCGCGAATGTGATTGTCTATGACATCGAAAAAGATGGTGATCTGGTTGGAAATCTGGATCAGACTTGCGCGTACTTGAAAGCCAATACGCCGGATATCCTGATTAATATGGCCGGATATAATGTCTTTGATTACTGCGAAGAGCAGGATCTAGAAGCGATTATCGCCCTCAATATGATGGTTCCGGTCAGGCTCTCTCAGGCTGTTCTGCCAGGTATGAAAGCGCGTGGTTCCGGCCAGATCGTCAATATGGGATCAATGACGGGGCTCATTCCTTTGCCGCACCTGACCGGCTATGTTACAGCCAAAGCGGGGCTTAAGGGGTTTTCCGATTGCCTGCGCCGCGAGCTTGGCGGGACGAATATTACCGTCACTCATATTGTTCCCCGCGCTGTGCGCACCGCAATGAATACGGGCACGCGTGCAGAAATAAACGAGCGCACCGGCGTTCACCACGATGACCCCGTAGATGTTGCTCAAAGGATATTTCAGGCGGTTATAAAGAAAGAACGCGAAGTGCGCTTTGGATGGCCAGAGCGGTTCTTCGCGTTTCTCAATGCCAATTGCCCGCGCATCATCGATCAGGGTTTGCAAAAAAATCGTAAAATCGGCGAGGAAATTCTGGATGTCGATAAAGCAAGAAAAGCGCAGCAAGCTCAAAAGGCGGCGGCATGAAAACAGCACTCAAAATTATCACCGCTTTATTCGGTCTGTTCTGGCTTGTGTTTGGCCTGAACAATTTCCTGCATTTCTTTCCTATCCCTGAGCCTTCACAGGAAGGAGCAGATTTTATGCGGGCGCTGGAAAATACAGGCTATGTTCTACCGCTCGTCTATGGTGCGCAAATCGTTGCCGGATTACTGCTGCTGGTTCGGCGCTTTGTGCCGCTTGCCTTACTGGTTCTGGCGCCGATAGTCGCAAACATCCTGCCCTATGATCTGTTGCTCAATCCGTCCGGCCTTGTGATCGGCGGCGTGATTGGCGCGCTGTATGTCGCTGTTTTGTTCGATCACAAGCATAAATTTATCCCGCTGTTAAAACCCTAAAAAAGGAGACACTCTCATGAAAAAAACACTGATTTTATCAACGGCGCTACTCGCGCTTTCAACGCCATCCATGGCACAAAATTACGGAAGTGCGCCTACGCAGCAGCCACAAACAGCAGTCGCGCAGCCGCAAGAAGTCCAGCAAGATCCGGTCATGGAACAAATTCGCTATCTGCAAACCGAATGGGCGCGGATCAAATATCAAATGCCCGACGAAGATACGCAGATCGCGGCTCTTGAAAAGCTGGGCGCGCATGCGCAAAAAGTGACGGAGACCTATACAGATCGCGCTGAGCCGAAAATCTGGCAAGGGATCATTTTGTCAACCAAGGCCGGTATTGATGGCGGGATTAGCGCCTTGGGAACGGTCAAAGAAGCAAAAGCACTATTTGAGGCAGCGCTCAAGCAGAACCCACGCGCACTCGATGGTTCCGCCTATACATCGCTTGGCTCACTTTATTATCAGGTTCCCGGATGGCCTGTAGGCTTTGGCGATAATGACGAAGCCGAGAAGAATTTGAAAATGGCCCTGCAAATGAATCCGAATGGCATAGACCCTAATTTCTTCTACGGTGATTTTCTGATTGAAGATGACCGGGAAGCGGAAGCCAAGCCCTATCTGGAAAAGGCACTGATGGCGCCGGATCGCCCAGGCCGGGAATTGGCAGATGCCGGACGCAGGCAGGAAATCAAAGCAAAGCTTGCGGAAATTGGCAGATAGTACAAAATGCCATTATGCGCTTACTCCTTGTAGAAGATGACAGGAATTTAGGGAAAGCCACGGCGGAGGGGTTGAAAGAAACTTACGCTGTGGACTGGGTGCGCACGTCCGAAGAAGCGCAGGATGCAATGGCAACAACATCTTACGCCCTGATTGTTCTGGACATCAATCTGCCGGGCGCGTCCGGATTGGTGTTGCTGGAGGGCTTGCGCAAAAACAAGGATCAAATCCCTGTTCTGCTTTTAACCGCGCGAGATGCTGTGCGTCACCGTGTGGAGGGCTTGAACGCGGGGGCGGATGATTATCTGGTCAAGCCGTTCGATCTGGATGAATTGCTGGCGCGTTGTGCGGCCCTTATACGCCGCAGCGCGGGGCAGGCTGCTCCGGTTATCACGCATAAAAATATCTCGTATGAACCCGCAAGTGGGCATCTCGAAGCAGACGGCAAGCCTGTGAGTCTCTCAGGCCGCGAACGCGCAATATTTGATTGTCTGATCCGTAATATTGGCCGTAGCGTTTCAAAAGAAAAAATAACTGAAAGTGTTTATGACTGGTCATCAGAAGAGATTGAAAGCAATACGATTGAAGTGCATATCGCTTCCCTGCGGCGTAAGCTGGGCCGTGATTTGATCAAGACACAGCGCGGCGTGGGGTATATGATCGAACCATGAAAAACCACGCCAGCCATTATTCAATTCGCAGCCGTTTGCTTATTTGGATCAGTGTTCCGATTATCATCGCAACGCTTCTGGCGCTTGTCTCCAGCTATTATTTTGCACGCCATGAAATTGAAGAAGTCTATGACGCGCAGCTTGTGCATTCAGCGAAAGTGCTTTTGCAGCTCACAGAACATGAAATCCTTGAAGACGAAGGATTTCATCTCGGGATTGAAAACCCGGATCTGCAGCACAAATATGAGCGCAATCTTGGCTTTCGAGTCTGGGTTGGCGATGAGTTGATTACCCAGTCCCCCAATACAAAAGACTTTGATGAATTTGAAGCCCGCCCCGGGTTTTCAAACCAGATAGTAAACGCCCATGAATGGCGCTTTTTCGTTTTTCTGGATCCGGTCAATAAAATCAAGATCGAGGTTTCCGAACGCTATGACATTCGCTATGAGCTGATTATTCAGTTGATGATCTCGCTGATTGTTCCGGCGCTTATGTTTCTTCCCATTATCTTGCTGATTATCTGGGTCGGCGTGCGCAAAGTTCTCAAGCCGGTGGTAAAAATTTCCGCTGATGTCGATAAGCGTGGCAGTGACGATCTATCTCCCATTCAAAAAGAGTCCATGCCACAGGAAATTGCGCCGCTCATAGCCGCGCTCAACCGACTTTTTAAACGGCTGGAAGAGAGCTTTAAGCGGGAGCGAGAATTTACCGATCATGCGGCGCATGAGCTGCGGACGCCGCTGGCCGCCATGAAAACACAGACGCAAGTGCTGATCAAAAAGGCGAAAGATATGCCTGAATGTGCGGATGGTCTGGACAATCTACAATCCTCAATCAACCGCGCCACGCATCTGGTCGAGCAATTGCTCTCGCTCGCGCGGTTACAGCATGAAGAGTTGCCGCAGGAGAAAACCGATCTCTCTAATCTTTTGCAAAAATGTCTGGCGGATGTGTCGAGCCGTGCAGCGCAGAAAAATATCAATGTAGTCGTCAAGATTGCCGAGAACTGTTTAATTAGAGCGCATGCGGATTCTGTCAGTATATTGTTGGGAAATTTACTAGATAATGCCATTAAATACACACTCGAAGGCGGCGTGGTTTCAATTTCTCTATCGCAAGACGGCGTGCTTGAAATCGCCGATACAGGCCCCGGCCTCAGTGATGGCGATAAAGCCCGTGTCTTCGAGCGTTTCGTCCGCGCCGATAAATCCGGCCAGAGCGGCAGCGGCCTTGGTCTATCCATCGCACAGTGGATTGCAAGTGCGCATAACATCACAATAAGCCTTCTGGATAATGATCCAAAAGGCCTGAAGGTTCACATGGAATGGAAGGTGGTATCATGAACAGGCTTTTACTCTGCGGCGCTGTGCTTGGCCTTGTTTCAGTCATTATGGGCGCGCTAGGCGATCATGCTTTTGACCTGACACCGGAACAGGCCGAAAGCCTTGATACAGCGATCCGTTATAATATGATCTATGCGGTTCTGATTGTGGCGCTAGCTCTTGCATCAGACGACAAAAAACTCCGTATCTCAGGTTATATATTTACGCTTGGTACGGCGCTGTTCTCTTTCAGCATTTATGCCTCGCTTGCGATGGGCATTGAACAGTTGACCTACATTACTCCTGTTGGTGGTATTATAATAATGTGCGGCTGGGTGACTTTGATTTATGCAGCTTTAAAGCTGAATTCATAATTCACATACCGCATATTATCACTTTTCTAAATCAGTAATTGCAATCATTGTTTGTGGAGTTAAGAGCACAGATATTCGTCATAAAATGACATCACACACAAATACCAATCAATAGTTGTAATTTTTATTTTATGGGTTTAAGATCTCTTCATTCTTAACATAAAAAGGATCTTGTCATGAAGATTTTGCTCGCTATTGGCGCATGTGTTGCGCTCGCAATTTTTACAATGCCCTACGTTGTCGCAAGCACTGAACCGGACCACCAACATGTGACAGCAAATGATATTGTTGAACATGGCGGCGGCTGCAGAAAAAGCTCCCCCGCTGGCATGTGCTGTCATATGGATAACAGCGTTGGCAGAGTCCACTGTCACTAATAAGGTTCAATATCATGAATAAGTTTTTTCTAGTATTTTGCCTTTTTCTAATCACAACTTTTTCGGCACAAGCTCAAGATTATTGGGGTGAAGAAGGCGGCCTTGATGATGGCACTTATGACGCAACCGTTACAACACCGAGTGGTACTTACACTGTTCCGGTCGAGGTAGACGATGGTGAAGTCAGCCATGTTCATTGGCCTAACGGCGGTGACATGAATGTCTATGGCACCGATATAGATGACGGTGAAGCCTCGGGTTATAACTCGCGTGGTGACTACATAGATATCGAAATCGACGATTAAGATTTTAGAGGCTGCGTATGATCAAAAAACCGATATTCATCACAGCCACGCTTTTTTTAGTTTGCGCCTTAACGTTAACAGCATGCCAGGGGCGCTACGCATCCTTAGGCAAAAGCATGTCTGATTGCGGATTTTGGACGAAAAGCTATGCCACTTTCCATGATTGTATGGAACCAAAAGTTATAGCGAGCAATACCAATAACCCTAATGACTATTATAATAGATCTTCGACTGAAATTGTTACTCAACTCAACTACTACGGCGAGAAAGTATCAAAAAAATCGTTTACAGATAAGCAAGCTTTTGAGGGTTTTCGTGATTTTGTTAATCAAAAAATTGTTGAAGAACAGGAATCTGCCCAAGTTGCTGGAACAATAGTTGCCATCAGCGTTTTAGGTGTTGCGGCGGCAAGCTGCGTCAATACAGGCTGCGGCGGTGGTTACAGTAATGCCTATTCGTCTCAAAATGTTTGTGGCTCGCCAGTATCATTACAGGGTTGCTGCTCTTATCATGGCGGTGTTCAGTGCGGCATTGGTGGACCTATGTGCGTATCCGGAATGGTCCAATGCAACGATGGTGCTCCTTCACCATCTTGTGCTTGCCCATGATGGTTTTTTAGCAAGGAGAGTAACAATGCAAATGATACCGGTAAATTCTAGTGCAATTCGAGCCATAGGTTATGATCCGGGCAGAAGATTATTGAAGATCACTTTTGAGCAAGGCGATACATATGATTATTGCAATGTCCCTCACAGTGTTTTCGAAGGTATACTGAACGCTTACTCAAAAGGTTCATACTATAACGACTACATAAAAGATAAATATCCGTGCTAGATTTCCAAAAAGGTCAATTCTACAACAGAGCAAAAGATATTCATGACCGTTATGGTGGAAGCCGGCGCTCTGGCATTGCCCCTTGCGCGCATCACCCTCTCATATTTGTATTTACCGGTTCTCTTGGAGAGCAATACGGCTATACAGATGCTTTAGATGAAAACGGTATTTATCACTACACCGGCGAAGGCCAAGTTGGTGATATGACTCTCACTAAAGGCAATAAAGCTCTCGCAGAACATCAGCAAAATGGCAAAGCCATATTACTTTTTAAAAAAACAAAGAAGGGTATGGATTATCAATATCTGGGTGAGCATGTTTGTACCTCATATGAGTTCAATCAAATACCAGATAAAAATGGAGATCTTCGCCAAGGTATCGTGTTTCACTTTTTAAATGTAGACGATGAGGATGTAATTGAAGACGATGCGCCCGCACCTAAAAGCAGTCTGGAAGAACTTCGTAAGCGCGCCTATGAAGCCGCAGCGCCCTCTCAAAAAATGACCTCTAAAGAAGGTAAAAGAAGTTATTATAAGCGCAGCCAAGAAGTAAAAGATTATGTTCTCGAACGTGCGCAAGGTGTCTGTGAGTGCTGCGGAGAGCCGGCGCCATTTTTAAAACGAAACGGATCGCCTTATTTAGAACCCCACCATATTTATAAGCTTTCCGATCATGGGTGCGATAGCCCAGATATGGTTGCAGCGTTGACGCCTAACTGTCATCGAAGAATTCATCATAGTGTTGAGGGCAAAAAAATTGACCATATGCTGAAAGATAAAATCTTTAAGCTGGAGAAAGCCAAATGCAAAATTTAACTTTTGAGATTCTCAAACAAAAACAAAAGATGCTAAAAATTCTTATTTATGCTAACTGATTTAATATGAGTGAAACAAAGAAAAAAGAGACTTCTTCTATTGACCAATCTGGCACTAATTGCATACCAGAGTTCCGGAGAGACATATTTCCTACAAATATTGCCTTATCGCCAGAAGATATTTGTGAGCTCTCAAAAATAATATTTAAAGCTAATGAAAAGGCTGTTGATATAGAGCTACGAGCAATAGAAGAGGGAGCCGAAGACGCCAAAGAGCGATCTGAACATATCAAGTACCTTATGCAGATTGAATATACTCTGAGAATGCATAGTGGAGATAATATTCAAGGATTAGGCATCCCCAAAGAAGTTGATTTCCCAGAAAGATTAATGTCTTTTTTTATTTCCTGCGACACTTTTGCTTTGAGGGCTATAAATCGGTCACCCTTAAATCATATAAATGCATTTCTAAGTTTTGACACACCGAGTTTGAAAATTGATCTGGTTCATTTGCCCTCCAATCCAACTGAGAACAGAAGCGTTATAAATATAGTTGGTAGGGATGAAAATTGGGTAAGGGCTACAGCAGATCAATTAAATGAATTTTTTAAGAAGAGAAAAACGCTAAGACCTGTAATTCACGGGTCTGGAGTATACGATTTATTTTTATATCTCGTTTACTTGCCTATATTCTTAGGGCTTTTATTCCGCTATGACGAAAGCATATTTCCTTTACTATCCCAAAAATCAACACTCTTTAATATTCTGTTGGGAATATATTTATTTTTTGTGATCCTGATAATCGCGCGCATGATTTTTCAGTTGGTTCGTTGGCTTTTACCTCCAATAGAATACTACAAATCAAATTATACGAGAGGTGCTGCCTCTGCACTAAGAGCTATTATTGGACTGGTTTTAACAGGACTATTTGTATCAGCCTTATACGATTTCGGAAAATTTTTGCTTCAATTAGCTTTTGGATAGTTCGCTACATTTCATACTAAAGGTTATCACTCTACGCGATTTTCATACCGCATAATCACTCTAATTTTAAGAATCTTCTTCGTGTAACTGTAGCCATCGTTCATTGAGCATTATAAACTCTTCATAATAGTCCCTCATTGTAACAGGCATTCCTGCAAAGTCTTCGGGATCGTGCTTTAATAGAAACTGGCGTAAGTTCTCTAAGTGAGCATAAAAATGACAACGAAACTCTGTCTCATCTTTGCTTAGTTTGGTCATTATCTCATGACCTAGCTTTGCAAATTTGTGATCCCCTTGCGCACCCTTCATAGCAATTTGATTATACATTGCTTCACGTGCTGTCATCCTGCAACTTTCACCATCAATTTTAAGATTTAGTTTCCTATCAAATATTTTGAATACGCTTTCCCTGAGATGTTCTTCATATCGTACTTTACTCGGTCCAGGAGGGCGTCCTTTAGGATTTCCGGATTTACCCTTCTTAAATTGATGTTTCTTAGGAGGCTTTTTATAGCCGACTTTCTTATTGTCTTTAGACATTAGCCTTCTCCTTCATAGAATCGTACGTTTCTCCGGTTTTCTCATTCACGGCATCAATTCCGGTTTCCTTCTGAAATCTCTCGATTGTCACATCAACATACTTTGGATCGAGTTCCATGAGCCGCGCTTTGCGACCAGACAGCTCTGCGGCTATTAAAGTGCTTCCGCTCCCTCCAAAACAATCCAGGACAATGTCTCCGCGGTTAGAGCTATCCATGATCGCGTCCTGGATCATGGCCACAGGCTTTACTGTTGGGTGCATGGCAAGGTTATCCATGCGGTCCTCTTCAAAGCTATTAATGCCTGCATAATCCCAGACATTGCTTCTGTTCCGCCCGTGTTTCCCAAGCTCTATATTATTGATGTGCTTGGCTGTGCCGTTTTTAAAAACAAACACCAGCTCATGCTTGGAGCGATAAAGGGATCCCATACCTGCATTACTCTTATTCCAAACACATAAGTTTTTAAGTTCGGAGTATTCGCTTCCGGCTTTCAGAATTTCGCCTATGTGACGCCAGTCCATGCAGATATAATGAAGCGAACCATCATCAGAATATTTTTGAAGATGTTTGAAGGTAGACGCTAAGAATGCAGTGAATTCCTCTGAAGACATTTCACCGGAGGCCATGGCAAACTCTTCATGTTTGATTTTTCCCTTACCGCAAATATGACCGTCAACGGGCACATTGTAAGGAGGATCAGTAAAAACGACGCGAGCCGTTTCTTTTTTCATGAGGCTCTTGTAATTACTTGCCTTTAACGCATCACAGCAAAGAAGGCGATGCTCTCCGAGTACCCATAGGTCTCCCGGCTTGGAAACAATAGGACCCGTTAACTCTGGAATGATATCAGCCTCGTCAACATGATCCGCAGCTGTAAGCATGATGTCGATTTCCGGCGCTTCAAATCCAGTAAGCGTCAGGTCAAAATCCAAATCAATCTCTGAAATATATTTAATTTCGCCAGAAAGCAGTTCCACATCCCAACCGGCATTCTCTGCGAGTTTATTATCAGCGATAATATAAGCACGCTTTTGCACCTCGCTCATATGAGATAAGCGGATGCAGGGTACTTGCTTCATCTTTAATGATTTAGCCGCCTCTACGCGTCCATGGCCAGCAATAATTCCATTACTGTCATCTAACAATATAGGATTGGTAAACCCGAACTCTTTGATGCTAACGGCAATTTGCTCAAGCTGTTCTTTCGAATGCGTGCGCGGATTGTTTTTATAAGGTTGAAGGGATTCAACCTCCAAATGTTCAATAGATAAATTTGAGAAGTTAGTTTTAGACACGATAAACCAGCCTTTCTTTTTAAAGGTTTATTGGTCATCGGGTTCTTATTCTTTCGAATCAAATATACCAGATTGTAGAGCCAAAAATCAAATCGCCAAAACTTCGAAAGCGTTTGTCCAACTTATGTTCAAGTAATGTTCAGGTTTTTCAAGATCCTTGTTCTATAGCTTTGAAGTCCTGCAATTGACCATTGGGTGAGATCAAACAATAAGCATCAAACGTCTTTTGAAGACCGAAAGAGTTCTTCGCTGAGAACGTTTGGGTAATACGCCGCACTCCTCCGCCTGTTACATCACTGGCATAACCGGAAAGGCTATTAATTTTGAGTGTAGATGGATTGTTCACAAAAGACTTTATGGCGTCTTCGCACAGCATTCTTGAAGAGCTTTCAGAATAACTTGGCGCCCTGCTTCCCGCGCCCTTTGAAAGACCATCAGCTAAAGTGCTTAGCCCAATGAGAGTGCCGATAGTTATAACGCTCCAGGTTACAAGAGGAGAAAGCTCCTTACGTCCCTGAAAAGGTTTCTTCTGTCCGCAGTGCGGGCAACTCTTCGCTGTTTTGGATATTGTGCCACCGCAAGCATGGCATTGGCCTAGTTTTTGGTTTGTTTGTGAAGTCATTTTATATCTCCCGATCTAAGTTAAATAAAAACCACCAGGATCTCTCCTGGTGGCCGGGAGTTTATAAGCCGCTATAACACGACCGCGACGACCTTTAGCCGAAGCTTGGACATACGTCGCCGCCCCCCGGCCATAAGGCCGAGAAGCGACGCATTAACGGATACGTCACCGGTTATAGAGGGGTTATAAAGCCCCGGAACCGCTCAAAAGCAGATCCACCGCAACATTAACATTCATGTGTGAAAGATCAACTTGAATGACACTTAAGAAAACAATTTCGTTAGTCAGCATAAATGTTGATTGACAATAGTTTAGAGAGTACAGTTGCAACCTTAGATAGATTTTTTTATTGAGTTTTATGGCGCAGGCTAAAGAAAGACGAGAAAAACTAAGTATATATTTGGCAAAAGATGCCAACGCTAGCGATGCGCAACTCATCGATACCACAAAAACAAAGCAACCCGTAAATTTGGATATTCCAGAGTGCACAGCAACTTTGTACGGTAAAAAGTATATGCCCGCCAACTACCCTAAGTGGGCTAGTTTTTTAACGTCTACGAATTTAAAATCCCTTGAAGACATATTAGAGAAAACGAGTTCTACAGGCGCTGTTCTGATAGTACGCGCTTACCAAAAAACATTTGTCTTAACTTTTGGAACTAGCTTTCACATTGTTCAATCTAACTCGATTGAAAGAGATTTTGGTTTGCGGGTAACACTTAACTCTGTTGACCCCCAAAAACTTAGAGGCCTAGATAAAGCAAGTTATAGCTCTAACCCATTAAACTCTAGAAACCAAAGTACCATAGACGCAGATATATTTGACTTGAGCATAAATGCAGAAACAGACCTAGTTTATGCCCTTACTGGTGCCTCTAAGGTTGGAATATTTGGCACGCAAGTGACCGGGCGCGATGCTCTGGTGATTAACCCGTATGTCACGCTAGACACACTCTACCTCATATTAAAAAAGGCCCTTGAGCAGTATAGTAAGCCTTTACCCACTGAATTTGAGTGGATAGACAACCTCAATAGAATTAGAGACGAAGCAAACATTATAAGCTTAGATGCAGAATTAGATAAACACTTGAGCGCGAAGAAGAGTAATGCTGTTATTTGGTTGGGTGAGCCTGAGATTGTAGATTGGGAAGAACATCTTGGTTATTCTTTTGATCTTCGGCCTAAGACAGAGAGGCATGTAGTTCTTGAGCTGCAAGACTTGCAGGACTATTTAAATAAACAAAGCATAGCTTTTAATTGCAGTAATTTACGAGCACAAAAAATTCATATTAATGATAATGACTATAAGGCTTCTAAGACATGGTCAGCTTATAGATGTGTGTATGCAGAGATAAAGGTTCTCCAAGAGCAGTTCATCTTACGAAATGGTATTTGGTATCGCGTTAACAATAGCCTCATTGCTGAAGTAGATTCTTATTTAGGAAATTTGGAAACTTATCCTCATCAACTGTTGGAATACAACCATGATAATGAAGGTCTGTATAACGAAGCACTATGCTCTAGCGATGCTTCCTACACTTTAATGGATAAAAAGAATATTCAATTTGG
Source organism: uncultured Micavibrio sp. (assembly GCA_964351195.1). Taxonomy (GTDB): domain Bacteria; phylum Pseudomonadota; class Alphaproteobacteria; order Micavibrionales; family Micavibrionaceae; genus TMED27. The sequence continues at coordinate 2,681 of CAYGNI010000034.1, read as the reverse complement.
TGGTGCGTATAGCAAAATAGAATTTTGTGATGCCATTAAAGGCACCAAAGATTTCATTCATGTTAAATATTACAGAAGCTCAAGCACATTAAGCCATTTATTTGCCCAAGGTGTAGTATCAGCGGAAGCTTTTGTAAGTGATACAATTTTTCGTAAAAAATTAAATGCAAAACTGCCAAAAAGCTTAAAGCTTTTAGACGTAGATGTGCGGCCAAATTCTTCAGAATATTGCGTGGTTTATGCCATAGCCACCAAAAAACAGGGAGCGGATGAACTACCTTTCTTTTCCAAAGTGGCGTTAAAAAATTCTGCAAAAAGACTAGGTGGTATGGGTTTTAAAGTTCAAATAGCATTTATCAAAATTCACCCCCACCTACTCATAAAAAAGAAAGCAAAACCTGCAAAAGCTAAGGGAGCAGGTATTAAGAAACACCCTTAATCAGCTGGACTTCCCTGTAAAAGGAAGCGTGTATGGAGCTCGAAAGGAGCTTTATATGCACGAAAAACTCTCAATAAACGAACTACGTCAAAGATGGGCAGAAGCATGGGGCCACAAGCCAAATTCCCGAATTGGCCGAGTTATGTTGGAGCAAAGTTTAAAATACAAACTCCAGACACCTTTACGCTCAGAACAAGAAGAACAGCTTAAGAAACTGATCGGTGAATATAAGCGCAATCCTGCCCATTTCAATGCGCTTAACGGACCATTAAAACCGGGCACAAGATTGATGCGCATTTATCAGGGTAAGAAACATAATGTGTTGGTACGAACCGATGGATTTGAATATCGAGATCAAATTTATGCCAGCCTTTCCAAAATCGCCAATGACATTACTGGCAAGCGTTGGAACGGTTGGGTATTTTTCGGAATAAAGAAAGCGGGGCCATTATGAAGAAGGTCTGCGCCATATACACACGGAAATCCACAGACGAACGTCTCGACATGGAATTTAATACGCTAGATGCACAGCGTGAAGCTTGTGAGGCGTATGTCCTGAGCCAAAAATCAGAAGGCTGGGATTCTTCGCCGGAACAGTATGACGATGGTGGGTATTCTGGCGGATCTCTGGAGCGACCAGCATTGAACAGATTGCTCGATGACATTAAAGCCGGAAAAGTGAATGTCATTGTCGTTTATAAAATTGACCGCCTGACGCGATCATTGGCGGATTTCTCTAAACTGGTCGAAGTTTTTGATGAATATGGTGTGACATTTGTCAGCATCACACAAAGCTTTAATACCACGACGTCAATGGGACGGTTGACGCTCAATGTGCTGCTCTCCTTTGCTCAATTTGAACGCGAAGTTTCCGGTGAACGTATTCGCGATAAGATTGCGGCTTCCAAAGCAAAGGGCATGTGGCAAGGTGGCCGAGCTCCTCTTGGCTTTGATATTGAAAACCGCCGCTTAATTACCAATGCAGAAGATGCGCCCAAAGCCAAGATGGTTTTCGATCTTTATCTTGAATTAGGCTGTGTAAATAAACTCAAAATTGAGCTGGAACGCCGCTACATCAAAAGTCGTCGAAGGGTGTCTCAGAGAGGCCAGGAGTATGGTGGTGAATATTTCAGCCGCGGCGCATTATACAGCTTGCTGCAAAACCCCGTTTATCTAGGAAAAATATCGCATAAAGGTAAGATTCACGAGGGATTACATGATGCGATCATTCCTGTGGAGCTTTGGGATGCGGTGCAAGAAAAGCTACGCAGTCAATCACCGCATGAACGTGGGTTGAAAAAAGAGGTTCATAAAAACTTGCTGACTGGCTTAATCTGTGACGAGTATGACAATCCCTATACACCTGTTTTTACCAATAAGAAGAACAAGAAGTACCGCTACTATTTTAATCAAGTTCTTGCCGAAGACAAATCACATCCTGATAAAGCGCGCAGCCGTTTACCGGCACATGAAATCGAAACTCTGATCGAGAAAGCAGTACGCGGCGAAATTGCCAAACTGTCTGGTGAAAGCGATGGTGCGGCGTTGGAATACCTTCAGAATCATCATGATGCCATTCCTGCTTATGATTTGGTCAGAAAGTCTGTGGCGCGCATTACGGTGCGTTGTGATGATCTGATGATCAAATTCAAGCAGGGCAGCTTTGAAAAACTGGTTGAAAAGCATCTGCGTGTAAGTGTTGTTGGGTATAAGGATGCATTCGAAATCTCTATCCCGTATCAAACCAAAAGAGGGCGAGATGGATCTTTAACAATCAGGCCTCAAAACACAGATATATTTGATCTACCGCCCGCTGATTTAAAGAGACTTGTACAAGGTATAATTTGGCGAGATGAACATTTTTCCGGAACGCATATGAGTGATATTGCAAAGCGCGAAGGCCGGTCGGACAGATACATTAGAAGTGTGATTATAGATAGCTTCGATATGCTCACGTACGCTTAAGCTTTTCCTAATTCAAAAATTAAAAAATTCCCTGATAATTCCCTGTTAAACAGGGAATTTAGTAATCCGACGACCGGAAAAATAGGCCGCAGAGAAAAAGTGGCATATAGGTGACAAAAAACAATTCTCTGAAGTCCGTCGAAGCATACTGAAACGCGAAGCCCCGCGACACGCGGGCGTCACGGCGAAATATTCTCTAATGTCGTTGAAATGCAGACTGAATGGCAGGGGCAGCAGGACTTGAACCCGCGACCTACGGTTTTGGAGACCGTCGCTC
>CAYGNI010000033.1:0-17429 GCA_964351195.1 uncultured Micavibrio sp. | reverse complement strand
CGTTACGGGGGATTCCTTGATGCTGGCGCAGAAGGCTGCGCAGAGTGATGCCGATATCATCGTGCAATGCGGTGTGCATTTCATGGCCGAAACCTCCAAAATCCTGTGCCCTGAGAAAAAGGTTTTAATGCCCGATATGGCTGCGGGGTGTTCTTTGTCTGAATCCATTACCGGTGAAGACGTTCGTAAGCTCAAGGAGCAATATCCCGGCGTGCCTGTTGTCACCTATGTGAACACATCGGCGGATGTGAAGGCCGAAAGCGATGTGTGCTGTACATCTTCAAATGCGCTGAAAATTATTAAAGCTTTGGCCGCGCAGGGGCATAAGCGCATTATTATGACGCCGGATCAATTCTTGGCGAAGAACGTGGCCAATGACATGAAGGCGATTGATCCGGAGCTCGAGATTATTATCTGGGAAGGTGCGTGTATGGTGCATGAGCGTTTTACGCCCGAAGATGTGCGCCGCGTGCGGGCCGAGCATGAAGGCGCATTTGTTTTGGCGCATCCCGAGTGCCCGCCGGATGTGATGGCAGAGGCGGATTTCAGCGGCTCCACCGCGCAGATGGATGATTACATTAAGACACATAAGCCCGAAAAGGCGGTGTTGATGACCGAGTGTTCTATGGGCAGTAATCTGGCGGCGGCGAACCCGAATGTGAAGATGCTGGGGACGTGTCAGATGTGTCCGCATATGAAGCGCATTTCCTTGCCGAAAATTCTGAAGGCGCTGCAGACCGAGCAACCTGAAGTTCTTCTTGACCCAGAGATTGCAGCGCGGGCCCGCAAGGCTGTTGATCGTATGTTGGAGCTTAGCTGATGCACCCTCTTGTTATTGAGCCGTTAGTACGGCAAGCGATTTTGGAAGACCTTGGTCACGGCAATGATGTGACTTCCGAGAATATTATCCCGCCTGATAAACAAGCGACAGCCGTCATGCATGCGCGTGCACGCGGCGTTTTGGCTGGGATCCGCGTGGCGGAGACAGCCTTCCGTATGATTGACCCAGAATTGGTTATGAACCGCTACGTCTCGAGCGGAGATGCGGTTTTGAAGGGGAAAGAGATTTTGTCCATTCAAGGGTCTGCGCAATCCATTATGGCGGGGGAGCGCGTGGCGCTGAACTTTATCTCTCACCTTTCAGGCGTTGCAACTTTGACCGCGCGGTTTGTAGAGGAAATTAAGAGAACAGATGCCAAGATTTGTTGCACACGCAAAACTATTCCGGGTCTGCGCACTTTGCAAAAATATGCGGTGCTGGCGGGCGGCGGGTCTAATCATCGTTTCGGGCTTGATGATTGTGTGCTTATCAAAGACAACCATATCGCAATCGCGGGCGGAGTGACGCAGGCGTTGGATAAAGCTAAGGCCCATACCGGGCATATGATGAAGGTTGAGATTGAGGTTGATACGCTGGCGCAGCTTGAAGAAGTCCTAAAGCATGGCGGTGCTGATGTTGTTATGCTGGATAATATGGATACCGATACGCTCAAAAAAGCAGTGGCGTTGATTGACGGACGGCTCATCACCGAAGCGTCAGGCGGTGTTACTTTGGAGAGTGTGAAGGCGATTGCCCAAACGGGCGTTGATTATATTTCTGTCGGGGCTTTGACCCATAGCGCGCCGTCGCTTGATATTGGGCTTGATATTCAACTTTGAGTTATATTAGCGTTATTTTCACCTTTTTGTGCGATTATGTTAGGATGAGCAGGGTGTGGGTCTAAATTTTAACCCACTGTTTTTAAACATAAATTATTTTAGAGCATGTTCTTAACGCGCCACTTTGTGATATTTGCCACCGTTTTGGGCTTATTTTTGGGTTTTTCGGCTCATGACGTATATGCGGATGTGAAAATCACGAAATTAACCGAAAAAAACGTGACTGATTTTATTCAAAAAACTGCTGATCTAACGTCTGGAAAGAATGTCGATATGGGCTCTGATGAAGTCTCCGCCTATTTGGAGAAGCATCTGGATGATGATGCACGGTTTAAAAGCTCTATGCAATTTAACGTCCCTGGTCATCCACCGCAGAGTAACGCGCTGGCGCTGGGGAAAGCTGAGTTTATTGCCCAGGTACAGCAGGGTGCTCAAGCCGTTGATGGGTATGAAAATGAAACTGAGGTCAAAAAAGTCAAGATTTCCAAAGACGGCACTCGCGCCACAGTTGAAACAAAAGGCTTCGAAAGCGGCACCATGATGTTTGCAGATCAAAGCGGTGCGATGCAGGAGGTTCCGATTGAAGGGACATCAACTTGCAATCAAATCTTAAAGCTGAGCGATGAGGGTGTTATTCAAATGTACAACGCTAATTGCGTGACCAAAATTACATTTAAGGAATTCTAGCGTCTGACAGCCATTAATTTCTTTATTTCCGCTATTGCCTTTGCCGGGTTTAAACCCTTTGGACATGTATTTGTACAATTCATGATCGTGTGGCAACGGTACAGGCGGAACGGGTCTTCGAGCTGATCGAGGCGCTCACCCGTTGCTTCGTCGCGGCTATCGGCAATCCAGCGGTAGGCTTGCAGCAAAACGGCAGGGCCCAAGAAACGATCCGCATTCCACCAATAAGACGGGCAGGATGTTGAACAACAAAAACACAGAATACAACCCGCAGGGCCGTGTCCATCTGCGCCATTAAGGATGGTTGAATCTTCGGGGCTTTGCAAACGTTCGCGGTTTGGTGCGGGGGTATCGGTTTTCAGCCATGGTTCGATGGAGGTATATTGCGCGTAGACGTGATTTAGGTCCGGCACGAGGTCTTTAACCACCGGCATATGCGGCAGCGGCGTGACCTTAACATCGCCCCGTACATCATCGATGGCTTTGGTGCAGGCCAGCGTGTTCGTGCCGTCGATGTTCATGGCGCAGGAGCCGCAAATCCCCTCGCGGCAGGAGCGGCGCAGGGTGAGGGTTTGATCAATGTCATTCTTAATGTGGAGCAGCGCGTCGAGGACCATAGGGCCGCATTTATCCAGATCGATGGTATAGCTGTCGAGGCGCGGGTTCTTATCGTCATCCGGGTCCCAGCGGTAAACCTTGAATGTTTTAGAGCGCTTTGCGCCCTTCGCGGCATCTATATGATTGCCCTTCTGGATTTTGGAATTTTGAGGAAGTGTAAATTCAGCCATAGCTTTTGTCTTTGGGTTGGTTATACCCTTAGAAAGATAAACCCTATGTGCTGTTTTGTGAAGAGAGGAATTGTTCTAAAGCCTAAAGTTTTCTGGATCTTCTTCCGGAAACGCTTCAGGGTTTTCCTCTCGAAGAGCAACGAGCATGCTTACTCTAACCTGTTCCAATCGTACGGGCTTGCCTGCCTTATCCGCATACATCGCCTGATCTGCTATTTTCAAAAGAGCATCAATCGCACCTTTTGCGCCATGCTCTTGAATAAACACTGCATTTAAAACAGCAGTACCGATACTCGCACCAATCGGATAGGGTGTTGGGGGCATAGTTTGTGTATCCCAAAAACCCATACCTTTTAAGTTTTGTCTTGTTACTAATTTTATACGTTCAACTGAAAGATCACGCCCTTCAGAATGTTTGAAAAAACCAACGATCTCATCACCACCTAAGCGCGCGATCATATCATCTTGTGTAATAACGTTATTAAGTGCCCGATCAACGTCAATCAGAGCTTCATCACCATCCTCATGGCCAAACTTATCATTGACGGCCTTAAACCCATCCAGATCGAAAAAGCCGAGCGTGTAACTTATGGACGGGTCTTGTTCAATTTCCTTGATTGCATCCTCCATACGACGAATGAAAGAGCGGCGGTTGTTACCTTGTGTGACAGAATCTGTATAAAGCTCAAGCTTTAGCTTTCTAATTTCAGCTGCAAGTGCACGATTTTCAGCTTCCAGATTAAAGCCATTGCTTAAGGCTCCTTTTACTGACTGTATTAATTTAGCTTTCAGACCATCAGGCGCATCCGGGCCGCTTAACAGATTAAACGCAGCAATACCGAGGCTGGCAGGAGAATTTATATCCACCCCCTCGGGAAGTAATGCTATCAGTTCTTTAGTAATTTGCGACATGCTGTGCATCGTATATAATTTTACATATTAAATCAAGCTTTTTGTGAGAGGATGGTTTTAGTAGGAAATAATAGGATTAGCTGCGTATGTGAGCCGAGCATTAAGGTTTTTTTGGGGATGGGCGTTTAAAGAATCTAACGATTTGAGCCTCTTCGAGATTAGATTTTATCATTTGTAGGGAGCCTTCGTTATAACCAGCGTAGCGTCTGGCTTGCTACAGGTTAGGGTCATCGCAGCATCGTTAATCCATATTTTTTTCAAAATTAATATATTGGTTGAGACGACGGTTTCGACAGGATAATTTTCTGATATTGCGGAAGTGACAGATTCTACTTTTGCAATACACATATCAAAACCAATGTTTTCCGTGTGCGTTGTAACTGAACCTTGGGCAGGATAATTTTTGCTATTGACCATCCCCCTTAGCTGTTCAGGTGTATATGTTCGCGCAGCTAAACAGCTCTCAAAAGGAGCTAAGACTCCCATTATAAACACTACCCATAAGAACACTCGAGCTACAAAAAACATACTAATACACCCTCGCCTTTGGCGGGAAGGGTTCGATTTCGTTGGTGAGGGTTGTCATGATGACGGGGCGGTAATCAACGGAGGTTTTTCCGTTGTCATCAATGCTCATCACGGTGTGTTTCATCCATTTTTTGTCATCGCGGTCTGGGAAATCTTCGCGCGCGTGGGCGCCGCGTGATTCCTCGCGGTTGGCGGCGGAATGCATGGAAATGACCGCTTGGGACAGCAGGTTATCGAGCTCCAGCGTTTCCACCAAATCGGTGTTGAAAATCATGGAGCGGTCGGTGACGTTCAAATCGTCTTTGCCTTGGAACACTTTATCAATTTTCTTCACGCCTTCGTTCAGGACTTCGCCGGTGCGGAACACGGCGGCGTGGTCCTGCATGGTTTTTTGCATGTCGAGGCGGAGCTCAGCGGTGCGGGTTTTACCCGTGGCATGGCGGAGCTTATCGAGGCGCGTGAGGGATTTGGAGCCGTCATCTGCACCAAACGGGCGGTGCGGCGCACCGGGGGCGACGGTTTCAGCGGCGCGGTTGGCGGCGGCGCGGCCAAACACAACGAGGTCCAGCAGCGAATTGGAGCCGAGGCGGTTCGCCCCGTGAACGGAGACGCAAGCCGCTTCGCCAATCGCCATAAGGCCGGGGACAATAGCGTTGGGGTCTTTTTTCGTCGGATTGATGACTTCGCATTGATAGTTCGCCTGAATGCCTCCCATGTTGTAATGCACGGTCGGCAGAACGGGGATTGGCTCCTTGGTGACGTCCACGCCCGCAAAGATGCGCGCGCTTTCGGCGATGCCCGGCAGGCGGGAATGGATGATATCGGCGTCAAGGTGCATGAGGTTCAGGTGGATATGGTCTTTGCCTTCACCCACGCCGCGTCCTTCGCGGATTTCGATGGTCATGGAGCGCGATACAACGTCGCGCGATGCCAGGTCTTTGGCGGATGGGGCGTAGCGTTCCATGAAGCGTTCGCCTTCGGAATTGGTCAGGTAACCGCCCTCGCCGCGCACGCCTTCGGTGATCAGGCAGCCTGCGCCGTAGATCCCTGTGGGGTGGAATTGCGTGAATTCCATGTCCTGGAGGGGAATCCCTGCGCGGGTGACCATGCCATTGCCGTCGCCTGTACAGGTATGCGCAGAGGTACAGGAGAAATACGCGCGGCCATAGCCGCCTGTTGCCAGAATGGTTTGATGGGCGCGGAAGCGATGGATTTTGCCATCATCGAGGTTCCAGGCCATGACACCCAGGCATTGCCCGTCATCGGACATGATGAGGTCGAGGGCGAAATATTCGATGAAGAATTCGGCGTTGTTTTTAAGGGCTTGGGTATAGAGCGTGTGCAAGATTGCGTGGCCCGTACGGTCGGCGGCGGCGCATGTGCGCTGCGCGGTGCCTTCGCCGTAATGGGTGGTCACGCCGCCAAAGGCGCGTTGGTAAATTTTGCCCGCAGCCGTGCGGGAGAACGGCACACCGTAATGCTCAAGCTCAATAATCGCGGGGATGGCTTCGCGGCACATATATTCGATTGCGTCCTGATCGCCCAGCCAGTCGGAGCCCTTTACGGTGTCGTACATGTGGAACTTCCAGCTATCTTCGCCCATATTGCCGAGCGCGGCGGAGATGCCGCCTTGCGCTGCGACTGTGTGGGAACGCGTCGGGAAGACCTTGGAGATGATAGCGGTTTTAAGCCCTTTTTCCGCGCAACCAAAGCCGGCGCGCAAACCTGCGCCCCCTGCCCCCACGACGATCACATCGTATTCATGGTCTACGATTTCGTAGCTTTGTGTTACTTTTTCCGTTTTTGCAGCTTTCGCCATTCAACTCTCCTTTTAGAGCGCAATTTTTAAAATACTGAAGATACACGCAACGCCGGCACCATAGAAAAAAAGCTTTTGTGCGATGAGTTTTATGACTTTTAACCCTTCGTGATGTACATAGTCTTCGGTGACGACTTGTGAGCCCAATCTTGCGTGATAAAATGTTGAAAGGATCAAAAAAATCATAAGGATAGCGTTGATGGGTTGCGACAGCCAGGTTGTGAATTGATCATAGCTTGCGCCCTTCATTGTGATGATTGAATACACGAACCACAGCACAAGCGGAATGTTGGCGATGGCCGTGATGCGCTGGCCCATCCAATGGTCGGAGCCCTCTTTAGCGGAGCCTAAGCCTCTGGCACGGCCCAGAGGTGTTTTGATGCCATTATCGTCCCATTTTAATTTCATATTATATCCCCATTAATACCAGCAGGCGCAGGTCCATGCAGCCACGGTTAAAATTGCGGTTGAGAGAAGGACAAGATATCCGCCCAGATACGCGTTTTTAAGTTTGAAGAGATATCCCATGTCCCAAAGCAGATGCCGTATCCCGTTGCTCATGTGATAGAACAGAGCGACAGACCAGCCAAAGATCATCAATGTTCCGAGCGGGCTTTGCGCGAATTTCATAGCGATGGTGTATTGCTCTTCGCCCATGGCCGCGGCGATGAGCCACCACGCCACCATTAATGTCCCTATGGCTAATGCTACGCCGCAGGCGCGATGCAGAATTGAGAGCACGGATGTCATTTGCGGTTTATAGACCTGAAGATGCGGAGAGAGCGGGCGTTTGCTTTTGATATCTTGTGATGAGCTCATGAATTGAATATCCGTCTATGATGTTACGTTCACCATCATAGCCGGGAAATTCATGAATTCAATGGTTTATTATGCGGATTTATTCACCGGTTTGCTCAAAATCCAGCGCCAGGCCGTTGATGCAATAACGCAGGCCTGTCGGCGGCGGGCCGTCATTGAACACATGGCCAAGATGTGATCCGCAATTGGCGCAGTGCACTTCGGTTCTGGCCATCAGTAATTTATGGTCGGTGGAGGTTCCGATCGCGTTTTCATCGACGGGTTCATAGAAGCTGGGCCAGCCGGTGCCGCTATCGAATTTGGTATCGGTACTGAAAAGATGATATCCGCAGCCTTTGCAATAAAATTCACCGCTTCCCTTCACGCCATTAAGAGGAGAAGAGCAGGATTTTTCCGTGCCTTCGGAGCGCAGAATGTCATATTCCTCGGGCGTCAAGCGTTCACGCCATTGCTCGTCGGTAAGCTGAAAGGGGAAATCGCCCTTTTTTGTGCTTTCTTGTTTCGGTGATCCAAAGAAATCGTTCATGTTAAATGCCATCGCTTTCCCGGCCGCCAAGGTGACCGCCGCTGTTGTTAGTAATCCTGCTAGAAATACACGCCTGTTCATCACCGAACTCCTTATTCTTATAAGCATATTCGTGTTATACTTAAAATTGGTTACTATTTTTTTGTTACAAGGGGGCTCTGTGGCACAAGAAAAATTCGCTGAAAATCAGGTATCTACAAGCAAATTTTATATGTTTCGCTGTCTGGCGGCGATTGCGCATGCAGACGGGATTGTTTGCGATGAGGAACGCGCTTACATGATGGCTTTGATTACCCATGTGCCTTTTAGCGACGAGCAAAAGGCCATATTAATGAATGATCTTGAGCACGCTCAAAAAATCGAGAATTTGCTGCCCTATATTAACGATCCTGTTTATCGCGGTCAGGTCGCCTATTTCGCACGTCTTATGGCGTTTAAAGACGGACATCTGGACCCTGGCGAAAAAGAGATTTTGGATAAGCTTGAAGCTTATTCCATTGAAGGCGTTGATTTAGAAGCCTTGCAGGAAGATGTTAAGAAGGCGGTGGACGCCAAGCTTTTTGAATATGATGTTCGCGTTGAGAACAGCCGACCCAAGAAAGGCGAGCATTTTGTATCGTGGTTCTACCTTCTGGATCAGCTGCTGATGCGTTTAGGCATTGATCTTATGAAATAGCTTTGGTGAAAGCTTAAGCCATGAATTTAATTCCTAGGTGAGGCCTAAAAGGTATTACAAAACCCTTCAGGCTTGGCTTTGGTAAGCGTTGCTTCTAATTCTGGCGTAATTTCATCATCCGTTAGAGGCTTGAAAGTATCGACACTTCTGATTTCTCTTAGAACTTTTTGTTCGCAAGATGCTTGGGCTATCTGTTCCAGTGCATTAGTAAGGACGGCATAGCTTGGGTTATCAGGTGTAATGTCCATCCCTTGCATGTGTTCCAAAATTGCTTCGTATGTGTAGGCCGCTCGCTGAATACCTGAGATACCGTTGTGATGCAAAACTGCCGCTACTTGCCCTGCTGAGTTCAGGCCAATCCCAATAAGGCTCATTGATGGGCCATTATTGTCAAAGATCGAAGAACCGAGTTGATCCGCTATTTGCGGTGCTCTAAAGATTTCTGTGAGATCATCAGCCATAATGCCAATGGTTCACATTATTTTTAATAATATATTAATTTTTAAGCAACAGCTTTGAGTTTTTCCTTCACTAACAGCTCGGCGATTTGGACGGTGTTAAGCGCTGCGCCTTTGCGAAGGTTATCCGCAACGCACCAGAAATTCAGGCCGTTTTCGACACTGATATCCTCACGCACGCGGGAGATGTAAACATCGTCTTCGCCCTGGATTTCGGCCGGGGTGACGTATTCAAGCTCTTCTTGCTCCAGATCCACCAAAGTGATGCCCGGCGCATTGCGGAACAGCTCTTTGGCTTCGATGGCGGAAAGCTCGTTTTCCAGCTCGACATTGACCATTTCCGCGTGACCAATGAATACGGGGATGCGCACGCACGATGCGCAAACCTTGATATTGGGATCGAGGATTTTCTTTGTCTCAACAACCATTTTCCATTCCTCTTTGGTCATGCCGTCATCCATGAACACATCGATTTGCGGGATGGCGTTGAATGCTATCTGTTTTGGATACACGCTTGGTGTCGGGGTTTGGTTGGCATAGATGCCTTTGGTTTGATTGAACAGCTCATCCATAGCCTCTTTACCGGAGCCGGAGGTGGATTGATATGTGCTGACCACAACGCGTTTGATTTTTGCTACGTCATGCAAAGGTTTGAGGGCCACGACCATTTGGATGGTTGAACAATTGGGGTTGGCGATGATTCCTTTTTTGACGTCTTTGATCGCTTGCGGGTTTACTTCGGGCACGATCAGGGGCACGTCGGGGTCCATGCGCCAGTGCGATGTGTTGTCCACGACAATTGCGCCGGCTTTCGCGGCTTTGGGTGAGTACTCGGCAGAAACCTTTCCCCCGGGGGATGAGAGAACAATATCCACGCCCTTGAAATCGAATGTCGCGAGGTCTTGCACCTTCAGGTTTTGGTCACCATAGGAGACTTCTTTACCGACGGAACGGCTGGAGGCCAATGCGATAACATCGTCCGCGGGGAAGTTACGCTCAATCAAAATGTTCAGGACCTCACGTCCTACATTTCCGGTGGCGCCCATAACTGCAACTTTATAACCCATAACTTAATTCCTTCTTACTTTTTCGAAACGCCCTGAGCGTTTCTCGTTTTTTCGCGCTAACGCGCGCCGCGCAGTCGCTCGGTACAATTTTTGAAGCGTTGCTTCAAAAATCACTAATGCTCTGCATAGTCAAGATTGGCTGTTAACCAAAACGACTTAAGGTGATATCTTATTTTGGTAACAAGATTCAAGGGTTTTCATGACCAGCACCGAAAATCTTTCCAGACAGGAATTAGAAGCTAAAGTCGCGGAAGCCGACGCGATTGCAGAGATGAAGTCGAATTTTCTGGCGACGATGAGCCATGAAATCCGCACGCCGATGCAGACGATATACGGTTTGCTTGAGCTTATTGCCGATGAAAAGCCGAGTGCAAGAATTTCCGAAATGGTAAAAACTGCGCAGGCTGCGTCTAGCGGTCTTTTGGAGATTTTGGATGATGTGCTGGATTTGGCGAAAATGGATGCCGACAAAATGGAGCTGGATGTTTTTGAAGTTCCGGTTCGTTTGCTGGTGCGAGGGCTTTTGGAAGCTTTGGCGGTTAAGGTGCACGGCGTTGATATTGAGCTTAAAGACGATATCGCAAAAGATGTTCCTTTTGTTGTGATTGGCGACCCGAAACGTTTGCGCCAGATCATCATGAATTTGTGCGGAAATGGATTGAAGTTTACGCATGAAGGCAGTGTTACCGTACGCGTGACGTGCGATGTTCAGCATATCGACGTTCCTGCAGGCGGCGTGGGGCTTCGCTTTGAAGTGATTGATACCGGCATCGGGATGAGCGAAGAGGTTTGTAGCAGGCTTTTTCAATCCTTCTCCCAAGCCGATAATTCAACCTCACGCCAATATGGCGGGACGGGGCTTGGGCTTTCGATCTCGAAAAAGCTTGTTGAATTGATGCATGGGCAGATCGGTGTTGAGAGCGCGGAAGGGCAAGGTTCGACATTCTGGTTTGAGATACCAACACAGGAGGTTAGCACCAATAGTTCAACCGTTGAATTACCCTCGCTGGACGGGATATCTGTGCTCTCGGTTGAGGATCACCCGCAAGGGGCGAAAGAGATTGTGAATTCTTTGCGCTCTATGGGGGCGAGCGTGGAGAGCTGCGCGACTTATGCAGAGGGGCTTGCGCTGATTAAACGGCGTCCCTTTGATGTTGCGGTGATTGACCAAGGCTTGCCCGATGGTTTGGGGCTGGATTTGATTAAAGAGATCGTCGTGCTGCGTCCCAATACCGGGCTTGTCATGTATACGGTGCGCGACGATGTCGGGCTATCGCATAGTTTGAAAGCGTTGGGGGTGACGTATCTTACCAAGCCAGCGAGCCGGTTGGGGCTTGGCGAAGCTGTGCGGGATGCAACAAACAAATCCGAACGCATGGAAATCACCGGACCAACAAAGATGTTGATCGCCGAGGATACGCACAGCGTGCAGGACATTTTGCAGCGTCAGCTTGATAAGCTTGGGGTTGAGGCGGATTTCGTTGTCAATGGCAAGGAAGCCTTAAAAGCGCTGAACACAGGGCAATACGGCATCTTGATTACGGATTTGCATATGCCGGAAATGGACGGGTATGCCTTGGTTGAAACAATCCGCAAGAAAGAAAGTCTGGACGGGTTTACGCATTTTCCGGTGATTGTCTTAACCGCGGATGTGCAAATGAGCCAGCGCGAGGTTTATTTAAAGCACGGATTTGATGAGTGTCTTCTGAAACCTGTTTCTCTCGGGCAGTTTCAAAGACTTTTGATGCGCTGGGGGTTGATTGCCGAAGCTGTATTGGACGAGGAGAAGAACCCGGAAGCCGGTTCTTCGCAGCGAGATAATGCAGGCGGCGCGGCTCCGGCGATTGATAAAGATGCTATTGTCGTGCAAATGGGCGCGTTTGATAACAGCACGAAAGAGATGCTCGGCATGTTTGCCGATATGACGGAGCCTTTGGTAGACAGTATTCAAAAGGCGCATGCGGGGCAGAATTTTCATGATCTGGCCGAGGCCGCGCACAGTCTTAAAGGGGCGGCACGATCAGCGTGTTGTAATGTGTTGGGGGATCTCGCTTCGCGCTTGCAAGATGCGGCGGAACACAACAAAGATCCAGAGACGCTCGTTGATGATATTGCCGCGGAGTTTGAGCGGGTCAAAAAGGCAATTGCAGATCTCTAGGTGCAGCCACTTTCATCCGTGTCCGTATCACCATTCCATACTGGAGAACCTTTTGTAACCAGGCGTAAGCGGAAGCATACGTGATTGGCAGGACAGTTTGTTTCAGCAGGTGAGTCGCTGTCGAGCGCTTCAATACCACTTCTTGCATCGACCACGTCGGCTTCGCATTCGCTGAATTTCTCATCCAGTTTTTCTAAGGCCGATAAAATATAGGCGTCGGTTTTGTCGGTCTGGGTCCAGAAATAAACACCATCAATGCCGTTATAGTATTGCCAAGGATCAAAGATATCGGGAGGCGGGGACAGAAATTTTCCGGATGCTCCACCGAAAATGAGGTCGTGGTCGTTGGCGTCTGCCCCGTTACGATCTCCGGGGCAGCGGATGTCGGAGACTAGCCGCCCCGTCGTAGGACCTACATCGGCGCCGGTGTAGTAGGTTGAGTTTGGTTTGATGGGGTAGCGGCGTGTTGCACCTTCGTCGGAACCAGAGCCTGAAGTGTCGATTGCATTATCGCCCCGCGGATAGCTTAAGACGCATTCCTGAATGGCGGAGCGGATCACGTCCACCTGCCCTTGTAAGCTGGCTGTTGTTTTAAAGGTATTTTGAGAGGAGGTTTGCTGTGATGAAGGCTCCATAAAGCTGAATGTCAGAGCCGCCAGCAAAGCGATGGCAATGAGGATATAAACAAGCGCGCTCCCTGTTTCAGAAGCGCGCCTGCCATGAATTGCTTTAGATGTCGGCATTACGAACGCCTTATTGTTCGGCGATCACGTGGAAATAAACGTACTCACCACTATTGTTTTGGAAGCAGCCATATGCCTGACCATCCAATGCGGCCACGTTAGCATCACCACCTGTTCCGATTGTAATATCGTTCGTTGTTGCGTAATCGACAGTTTCATCCATAATCCGCATATAGCCTTCCGTACCTGGATCAGCACCGGAGACATCCGCACCAGTATCAGGGATGCCGGTAATGCCAAGCTCGCTATTGATACGCGTACATACGCCTTGTTTAATGCCGGGAAGGAATGCGATGATTTCGTTACCCGCTGCAGAGCCGGATGTGGTTGTGCCAACGTTGATGATTTCGAAGTCACCGTTGAACGTCCATTCACCAGGCTGTCCATCATCCATCACATCAGCAGGTGCACTCACGAAAGTCGCGCCACCGCCGCTAGGGTGGAATACACAACGTACGTTTGAGTTAGAACAACTTCCGAAAGCACTCGGTGGGTTAAACTCAAGATCCGCAGTATCAACACCTCCGGAAACCTGCATTCTTAAAATCGCTGTTCTTACAGAAGCAGGATATTGTGTTACCGTCGCACTACTGATCAGGTTTGTTTCATTATTTGCATCACCGCCGCCGGATCTCGAAGACGAGGTCACTGCGTATGACAGTGCGGCAAATAGCGCCACAGCAATCAAAATCAGGAATAAAACGTTTCCGCTTTCGTTGTTTCTATTTTTCATCAGATCTCTCCATTTTAACTCACTTAAATATTTCACCAGTTAATCTTGCTTTCAAGTTTAAAAACCCCAGTAATTCCATTACTTTATCGAATCAGTATATCACCCCGGCCCTTTCACGGAAACCGTATTTATTTTCAAAGAGGCACTTAATTGGAACCTTTCGCACTCGCGCCCTACGCAGAGTTTGTCAATCTCAATGCGCCATCCAGACCCACCTGTTTGAACATGCCCCAACGCTTCGCGGAACTGCCCATAAGCATTGGTATTTTTTGCACTAATTGTGATAGATGCCCCGCTCGCCTTGATGTCGAGGCCATTGTAAATTTTTTTCGCATCTTCTACAAAATCAGCCACCTGTTTTGCGTTTGCTGCCTGATTTATCATTTTGGGGACTATAGGCTTGAGAGCCTGAGCTTCTTCAACAGCGGTTCGTAGTTCTGTAATTTGTTGCAGCTGCACGGCCGTGAATAACCCTACGGCCCCGGCGATGGACCATGAAATGCCGGCCATGATCAACATTGTCTGCCCAGCATTCTGAGGCAGCTTTTCAAGGAAAACGTTTAAATCATCGGCGGCTTGGGGTTTTGTGTATTTTTGCAGGGAACGCCAGTCAAAATTCTTGAGCTTTTTCTGCATCGCAGAAAAGTCGATGCTTGCATCTGTTTTTTGCTTTTCGGACTTCGTGAAGTCCGGCCTTTTCAGATTAAGCTTTTTCAAATCAGGCTTTTGCAGGCCCAATTTTGTTAAATCTGGCTTTTTAATTTTCATGTTTCATCCGTCTTTGCCATTTTGCTCGTGAAATGGCTTTATTTAATATTTTAATCTTTAACATCTTAACAATGCCTTAAATCCTTAAAATCTTTATATTTTTTACCTGGAACCGCGTATTCGCACGCGGCCGTCTTTTTCCTGTCTTTTATCATCAATTGCACCGCCAAAGTTTTGCATGACATTAAGGGCATAGACCTGAGGCACCAAGACTTCCCATGTCACGGCGCTTTTTTCGACTTCGTATTTAACGAGTGTGCCGTCTATGCTGGCCATTGCATCTAACAGTTCTTGTATGCGTACCATGTGCCTGATGGCATCGTTCTGCATCGCGCTATTAGCATCTTTGATTAATTGCATCGAAGCACTCTCGGTTTCCAGCTTTACATCCTCCAAATTACGCTCGAGCATATTGACCGAGAGATAGCTGAAAATCAAAATCAGACCGGCGATGATTGCGACCAGCATCCCCGAAAGCACAAGCATCTTGGCCGTAGCTCTGGATAATTTTTCTGTTTTGAGTGTTTTATTTCTCCAAGGAACAATGTCCGCAGCCTCTGCATTTACAGTTACAAAGTTTGCGTCCATGCTTTGTACACGTGGCAGGATGGTTCTTGAGGCTCCCAGAAAAACCTGCATGCGCTTAGTTTCAGGGTCCCAACGCAGGGCTGAGGCCACACCCTCTTGCTCGTAGAGATAAACGGTTTCACGGTCCCAATATTCGCTATTGCCCGGCAAGGCTGCTGCTAAAGGACACCAGCTATTGGGGTTTGAGGCTAAGGTTGACGATGGGCAGGCGAGATACCAGATACGCCCATCATCTATTGAATAGCAAAAATGAACCTTTTCTGTGGCGCAGGCCTGAGAGGCCGCATTCCAGACGGCTTCTTCCTCTGTACCGGGGATGTGAGGCAGAGAACCGCCTACCAACTCTTGCGGCAAGTGAGGCTCTAGGTCGCGAATAAAATCCTTATTTTCGCCAGTAAGATAGTCGGCAACACCAGGCCCTGGACGAGCAACACCGCCGCCCTGGCGTTTTGCCATGCTGGGTTTGCCCTTTTCAAGGACCTCTTTGTCCTGTTCTCCCAAAGCCACGAGCGATTGCTCCCCTTTTAAAACTTTTAAATTGCACCTTGCATAAGACCGCCCATCATTGAATCCATGCTCATATTCATGACAGTCAGGGCGTAGATGGCGCTACCGAAGGCGATAGCAAGAAAGACACCGGTTAATGCGAATGCGAGCCACACGATCATTGAGTGTTTCGTTTTTGCCGCTTGCGCGCGCATTTCACTAATCGACTCCATTACTGTAGCAACTTGGTCGAGATCAGACAAGCTCGCAAGCTCAAGACGTTCGTTTCGCCGCAGCGGCTCGCGGTCGAGAGCGGACCCCAAACTTACCCCGCGCCCAAGGTCCGTCAGCGATTCTTCCCAGTAAATCCCTACATCCGGGGCGGCCGACGCCTCTGCAGATTGTGCCAATGTTTCATTAATCGGCACAAGACCGCGCAGCATTCGTGAGGCGGCTGACATGGAATCAGCAAAAGCCAAGTCACGCATGTAACCGCCAATCAAAGGAATGGAGCGAACGATTTTTGCCGTTGGCCAGTCCTTTTTCCCGCGGTTAATCCAATAAGAAAATACGCACCAAGCCATGAAAACACCGCTTCCTACGGAGAACCAAATTAACACGTCCCATGTGAGTTCCAAGCGGCCCACAACTGTTTCAAACTTTTCCAACTCATCTGGGTCCGTGGGCGGGTTATCCCGGAACCAGCCCAAAACCATGTCTTTACCGGCCCATAGCGATGACACAATGGAGAATACGTCAAAGGCCAGCCATCCCATTGTCCCCATGATGGCGCGTGCATTTTTGCGCTTTTGAGTAATTGAATGAATGGCGTGGGGGATTCCCTCGACCAGTCGGTTTGCGCGCTCGGAGCCCGCAAGGATGGCCAATGTTCCGTGATCGAAAATATTGAGGGCTTTTAGCGCGTCAATCACGCCCAAGCCTCTGGCAAGGGCTTCGCGTGCGGGGGCCAGAATATTTTGACGGCGCGGGTTTGTTTCGGCTTGAATAATTTTCCAAAGCGCCACACCAGGAGATGTTGCCGTTGAACGGAATTGAATACCGCGCAAAAGCTGGACCTGCCACCATGTCGAGCGGGCGAGCAGTCGTTCAATGGGGGAGCGGGAGTGCGGGCGGATGTTGAGGGCATAGCCGCCTTTTTTAGCGATTGCTGCGCGCACATCATCAACAGAGGGCAGATAGAAGGATTCCGTGACCGTTTTTGGTCCAGAGCCGCTGTCGTAAGCTATTTCCGCAACCCATTGCTGCAATATGCTCTTCCTCTTGTTATAAATCCGTGATGTATCACTTTGATTCCATTATACACTAAAACATTTACGGATGCGCTAATCCTCGAGATATCCCAGCGCGGATTTGGGGTCCACAAGGCCGGTCGTGACAAGGTCAATCAGACCATCCCGGCGGGTATGCACGATAACGCCCTCTTCATGTATGATATTGTTCACGTTTCCGATCAGCGCTTGGTAGATTTCGTTTCTCTGTGAAGGCCCCAGCGTGATCATTAAGGCGTCCAAAAGTAGTGTTCGCCCGGAGATGCCTGTGCGGTTACACAAATCGCAGCCCGATGTATTGTGGCGGCGAATTCTTGCTTGCGGGTCGATGCCGAGTTGTTCGATTTCGTGCGGCTCTAGAGCCTTGCTGGCCGTATCTTTGTGAGAGCAGCCCTGGCACAATGTTCTCACAAGACGCTGATTTAATATGGCACGGACTTGTTGCGCCAGTGTAAAGGTTGAGGAGCGCTCACGCTCGGAGGGCATCAATGAGCGCAAACGCTCAAATGTTTGGAGCGCCGTATCGGCGTGGATTGTTGAAATCACCGTGTGGCCGGATTCTGCGGCTTTAAGCGATGTTTCAACCGTATCGGCATCGCGCATCTCCCCGATGATAATGTAATCCGGGTCATGACGCATCGAGGCGCGGATCAAATCGGCGAACGCGCCGCCCGGCATGCCGGGTCTGACCTGCCATTGGGTGGCATATCGCAGTTCGTATTCAA
>CAYGNI010000032.1:14294-17644 GCA_964351195.1 uncultured Micavibrio sp. | reverse complement strand
TGATATTGAATTAGAGACATCCGAGCCAGAGGATGCCGCGCCAGAAGTAGACGTAGAAGAACCCCAAACTGAAAAAATTGAAAAGGAAGCAGTCGATATGAACCAACCATCACAAGATAATCAAACGCAGGATAAGTCAGGTGCACAGGATGCGCCGGCTCAGACATATCAGCTAGCAAACGTAGCGCCATCACGCGGCTATCCCGGCGCATATCCAGGTTACAGTGCTGGTGCGCCGAGAGCAGACAGTGAAAGTGAAAACGAAAATCTGGGCGATCGTCGTTTGACCATTGGTGCGGGCATTACAATGTCCGGTGAGATTGAATCTTGTGATTACTTGCTGGTTGAAGGGACAGTAGAAGCAGCATTGAAAGGCGCGAGCGTTCTTGATATTGCCGAGACTGGTGTTTTCTATGGAACAGTGGAGATTGATGATGCGACAATCGCCGGTCGTTTTGAAGGCGATATCACGGCGCATGGTCGTTTGATATTGCGCGAAGGGGCGACTGTAACTGGTACAATAGCGTATAAAGAGCTTGAGATCGAAGCGGGTGCTATCATTGATGGTAAACTGACACCGCTTCAGGCTGTTTCGGCGGCGTCCGCACAAAAGCCTAGTGCGGCTAAAAAAGATGCTCCTGCGAAGACGGCGGGAAAGGACGCTCAGGCTCAAACTCCAAAAAAGCCTGAGCCGGCCAATACAGACGGAGGTCTTTTTACAAAGACAGCCGCGGCAGCTGAATAATCAGCAAGGCTCTAAAGTTTAAAAAAACCCATCGATGGCTTGATTTTTCGCTGTCGATGGGCTTTTTATTTAAAACTTTAACAAAACGTAAATTTATGATACAATTTTATGTAAATTAAATATTTGGGTAAGATTTGCCCTCGTTTTTTGTTTTAGTTGGATTATTTGTGTGGGGATATTGGTTTAACGGGCTGTGATTGGTTAAAGAGTGGCCCAACACACAAATGAAAAAGAAGAGTTATGAAGTATCACTTACTGAGTTTTATGATTGCGTGCGGTTTGGCGTTGGGTGTTTTTTATACCTATCAAGCGATTAAACCGGCCGAAAGCGGCCAGGCGCTGGCGTCTGTGAATGGCGCGGATGCGGATGTTTCCCAAAGTGGGGGGCAGCTTCGTGCGCTGAAAGCGCGATTGGTCAAAGATACCGACAGTCTTTTGGAGTTTACGGGCGCGGATATACGCGAGGCTTTTGATGCGCCGGAGTTGGTGCGCACGGATTTGCCGACTGTGATCTGGCAATATCGCAACGAAGCCTGCGTTTTGGATGTTTTCTACACGGCGAGCTCTGCGGATGTTTCTAAAGCGCCGGTTGCGCATTATGAGGTGCGTAGCCGTGATGCAAAGGGCCGCAAAATTGTTGAGGCACAATCGTGTGTTTCAGAGATGGTTCAGGGCGGTAATCTGATTTCGCTGCTGGATATCAGTGCGATTTATAAATCTGAGCGTTAATCTACGCGGTTTTTTCCTTAAATTTACACAGATCAGAGACGATGCAGGATGGGCATTCGGGTTTGCGGGCTTTGCAGGTGTAGCGGCCATGCAGGATGAGCCAGTGATGGGCGTGGAGCATGAATTCATCGGGCACGCGTTTGAGCAGGTTTTGCTCGACCTGATCGACATTTTTGCCAGGCGCGAGGCCGGTGCGGTTGGAAACGCGGAAGATATGTGTATCCACGGCCATTGTGGGCTGGCCGAAGACGATGTTCAAAACAACATTGGCGGTTTTGCGCCCGACGCCGGGGAGTTTGACCAAATCTTCGCGGGTTTGGGGGACTTCGCCTGCGTGATCACGAATCAAGATTTCGGCCATGGCGATGACGTTTTTGGCCTTATTGTTGTACAGGCCGATTGTTTTGATGTGCTCTTTGAGGCCATCAAGGCCCAAATCCAGCATCTTGCGCGGGGTGTCGGCGATTGTGAAGAGGTGCTTTGTGGCGCGGTTGACGCCTTCGTCTGTGGCCTGGGCGGACAGTGTTACGGCAACTAACAAAGTATAAGGGTTTGTCCACTCTAAATCGCTTTTGGGGTTAGGTTCTTGTTTTTGCAGGCGTTTAAAAAATTCGTAGATTTCTTCTTTGTTCATAGTCTACAGTTTAATCTCGTTTCGTTAAAAGTGGAGGATAAAAGACGTGGGAGAAAATCGCGAGAGAATTGTTTATGGCATTCATCATACCCGCATGGGGGAGATGATTTTGGCGCAGAGCAAGAAGGGGCTTGTGTGGCTTGGTTTTATGGTGCCGGGGTATAAGGGTAACGGTCTGGAGCGGCTTAAGAAGCATCTTCCGGATGGAGAACTGGTGCGAGACGATGCGGGCACGCATGCTTTAAAACAGGCTGTTCTTGATGCGTGGGAATGCGGCCGGATGGATACGATTGAGCTTGATCTACGCGGTACGAGTTTTCAAAAGCGCGTTTGGGCGGCGTTGCTGGAGATTCCTAAGGGCGAGGTTCGCAGCTATGGGCAGCTGGCGGCGTCGATTGGGCGGCCAATGGCGGCGCGCGCGGTTGGTACGGCCGTGGGGGAGAACCCGGTATCGCTGATTGTGCCGTGTCACCGCATTGTGCAAAGCGACGGGTCCATCGGGAATTACGGATGGGGCGTTGAGATTAAGCGCAATTTGCTGTTGGAAGAAGAAGCGCGGGTGGCGGCTTAAGTCTTTAGTGTCTTTGCTATAATAATTTGACTTCAGGCTTTTTAATTGCTACCACAGGAAAAAACTGAGTTTTCTTATGTTAACAATTGCGCATCGCGGGGATTCCCACCGTTACTTTCACAATTCCTCCGAGGCTGTTCGTTCTGCTATTAATTTGGGCGCTGATGTTGTTGAAGTGGATGTTCGGACTTCATCAGATGGTGGATTGTATTGTGCGCATTATCCTTGGGTTTCTGCGAATTTTTTTACACCTGCGTTTGGTGCTAGGCAATATGACAGGTCTCTTGCTCTTTCTTGGGGGCGCGTGTCTGGTTGTTCCACAGAGCGTTTGAATTCTCTTGGTTTTGTAAAGCTTTCCGATGTTTTTAAGCTGGCGCATGGACAGATAAAAATTTTGTGTGATTTGAAAGAAAAAACGCCAGAATTTGCTTTGCGTGTTGTTGAGGAAGCCCGCGCGTCTAAGATTGCTGATGAAAATTTGTTTATTGGTGTTAGGGCACTTGATCAGTTGAAGGCAGTTAAATGTGATTATCCGAATGTTTCCGTTGTTGGATTTTTGCGTTTGAGAGAGTTGGATGCCTTTCGGAAGGGTGGCGGGGATATATTTCGTCTGTGGGAAAGTGATGGTTTGAGGGCTAAAAATGTTGGTGGTGTGATAGATAAGGATTTTG
>CAYGNI010000032.1:0-14284 GCA_964351195.1 uncultured Micavibrio sp. | reverse complement strand
TTTGTGAAAGGGATGCTTTGAGGCCAAACATAGTGGGTGATATGAGAGATAAAGAGATGCCAGTGTGGGTTACAGCTGGTTGCCAGTTGCGTCCTGGTTTTGGGTCTCGTCGTTCGCTGCGCAGAGTAATCGACGTCGGAGCTCCTGTTCAAGGTATTCTCGCCAACGACCCTAAGTTGCTTGTGGAGTTACTAGGGCCCGGTCAGGGGTAATTAAATCTCTAATACATCACGCATGGAATAGAGGCCGGGGGATTTGTCCTGACTCCAGAGCGCCGCACGCAAGGCGCCGCGAGCAAACAGTGCGCGGTTGGTTGCGATGTGGGTGAGCTCTATGCGCTCGCCAGCCGCGTAGAAATATGCGGTGTGTTCGCCGACGACATCGCCGCCGCGAGCCACAGAGAAGCCTATTGATCCTTGTTCACGCTCGCCAGTAATGCCATCGCGGGCGGCGACTTTTACATCATCCAGATTGACGTCTCGGCCTTTGGCGGCGGCTTTGCCGATGGCCAGCGCTGTGCCGGACGGTGCGTCGACTTTGTGTTTGTGGTGGCTTTCGAAGATTTCGATGTCCCAGTCTTCGGGGCCCAGAGCGCGCGCGGCTCTTTCAACCAGCGCCAGAAGCATATTCACGCCGACGCTCATATTGGCGGCGTAGATGATGGTTGTTTCTTTGGCGGCTTCGGCCAATTTGGCTTCGTCCATGGCGCTGAGGCCTGTTGTACCGACGATGAAGGTTGTTTTGGTTTTTGCGGCCAGGGCGGCGTTTAAGACCGTGCCTTCGGGCCGCGTGAAATCGATCACGGCGTCAGCGTGTTCAAAAAGCTCTTCAGGTTTTTTTGTTGTGAAATAATCGGCAGGGGCGGCATCTGGCGCGGTGCCTCCGGCTAGTTCTAAACCTTTCCATGCACCGCTTTGCAGCTCAGCGATTAAAAGCTGTCCGACGCGGCCTGTATATCCTGCTATGCCTATTTTCATGCGTATTTCTCCATAATTTCCAGGATATTATCATATATAGTATCGCTGAAAGGCATAGAAATATTTCCTTGTTGGGCCAGTTCTATCAGTGCTTTGATATCACCGATGATATACCAGCGGCGATCAAAGGGGTAATCGCCTTTGGTGATCAGCAGGTCGAAATCTTCGTTTTTGATTTGTCCGGCCAGGGTTTGGCATTTGATGTCCAAAACGTCTTGCCCGATGCCTTTGTCGAACAGGGCGATGGCAAGGCCGCGGTTGTGAAGCGCTTCGTTTTCGTAGCGCATCGGGAGGCCGCTAATGTAGCCCATGATGACTTCCAGCTCGCCTTTCTTATCGGAGAATTTGTTGCCCGGGATATTGTCGTTGAAATTCAACGACGTGATTATTGTGTCTTCGGCCATAGTCTTACTTTCTTTTACTCTTTTAGATCATCCCAGAATTCGCGCATCTTTGTAAAGAAACTGTCGCTTTCGGGGGAGTGTTTGCTGCTACCGGCTTTGCCGTCGCCGAAATCTTTGTCGAGTTGCTGCATGATGTCTTTTTGTTTTTTGTTCAAATTGACGGGGGTTTCGACGAATATTTCGATGAAGAGGTCGCCGCGGTTTTCCGATTGTAGCAAGGTCATGCCTTTGCCGCGCAGGCGGAATTGCTGGCCGGTTTGTGTGCCCTCAGGGATTTTGACCTTTGAGGTTTTGCCGTCGATTGTGGGGACTTCGACTTCGCCGCCAAGCGCTGCTTTGGTAATGGTGATGGGGATGCGGCAATATAAATTGGCGTGGTCGCGTTTGAAGAACTTATGCGGTTTGACGGCCAGAAGGACGTAGAGGTCACCTGCCGGTCCGCCGCGCAATCCTGCTTCGCCTTCACCTGCGAGGCGGATGCGGCGTCCGTTATCAACGCCCGGTGGAACTTTGATTTTGAGGGATTTTTCTTTTCTGACGCGTCCTTCGCCGCCGCATTTCTTGCACGGATCTTTGATGATTGTGCCTTGACCCGCGCATGTGGGGCAGGTGCGTTCGATGGTGAAGAAGCCTTGTTGTTGGCGCACGCGGCCAATGCCGTCGCATGTGGAGCAGTTTTCGGCAGATGAGCCGGATTGTGCGCCTGAGCCTTTACATTCGTCGCATGTGTTGTTGACGGGGACTTTGATTGTGGTTTCTTTGCCTTTGAAGGCGTCTTCCATGCTGATTTCAAGGGTGTATTGCAGGTCTGAGCCTCTGGCGGCTCCGCCTTGTTTGCGGTTTGCGCGGCTGCCGGGACCGCCACCACCCATAAAGTCGCCGAACATGTCTTCGAAGATATCGGAGAATGCACCTGCTCCGGCGAAGCCGCCGGGGCCTCCTGCGCCGCCGCCAAATCCGCCTGCGCCCATGGAGCCATCGAATGCGGCGCTTCCGAATTGGTCATAAGCTGCGCGTTTTTGATTGTCTTTTAAGATGTCATAGGCTTCGTTGATTTCCTTAAACTTGGCTTCGGCATCCGGATTGTCTTTGTTTTGATCCGGGTGGTATTTCATTGCCAGTTTGCGGTAGGCCTTTTTGATTTCGGCAGCGTCCGCGCCTTTATCAACGCCCAGGGTTTTGTAGAAGTCCTTGCTCATGATTTATTTTGTTCTTTGTGTTTCTTTCGGCCAGAAAATTTCGGCGATTTGTGAGAAGAATGTACCGTTTTTTGTGTTGTCGTTTTCGGCTTTGATGCGCATGGTTTGGTTGTATTTCGCCCGGCGTTCACGGCTTTTTATGCCGGTATAAGCCTCATTTATAACACGTAGGCGAAGCTCAGCCATGCGGCGATCGTTCGGGTTGAGGTCGGGGTGGAATTTTTTAACCAATCGCAGATAGGCACGTTTGATATCGTCGTCCGATGCGCGTGGATGGACATTGAGGATATCATAATATGTGCCTTTGCTTTTGTTCATGCGCTGCTTTCTTCACTGTTGGAAAAAGGCCCCCGCATTCGCGGGGACCGTATTTCGTTTAAGCCGATTTTTGGTCTTTATCGTCGTCTTCGTCCTCGACCTCAAGGTCAGTGAAATCAGCTTCGATGACTTCGTCTTCATCTGCATGAACCGCTTCGGCGACATCGTCCTGCTCTTCGCCGGCCTGATCTTCCTGTGCCTTGCGGTAGGCAAGCTCACCGAGTTTCATGCTGGCCTGAGTCAACGCTTCAGTTTTTTCTTTGATGGCGTCGGCATCGTCAGAGTCCAAAGCATCTTTGAGGTCTTGAATCGCGGTTTCGACGTTTGACTTTTCCTCTTCGGGAAGGTCTGCGCCCAGTTCCTCAAGAGATTTTTCCGTCGCGTGAATCATGCTTTCTGCCTGATTTTTGGCTTCAACTGTTTCGCGTTTTTTCTTGTCGCTTTCCGCATTGCTTTCCGCGTCTTTGACCATTTGTTCGATGTCAT
Source organism: uncultured Micavibrio sp. (assembly GCA_964351195.1). Taxonomy (GTDB): domain Bacteria; phylum Pseudomonadota; class Alphaproteobacteria; order Micavibrionales; family Micavibrionaceae; genus TMED27. The sequence continues at coordinate 10,900 of CAYGNI010000032.1, read as the reverse complement.
CATCGGATAGACCACCAGAGGCCTGAATGCGGATTTGCTGTTCCTTATTCGTGGCTTTGTCTTTGGCGGAGACGTTGACGATACCGTTGGCGTCGATGTCAAATGTGACCTCGATTTGCGGGACACCGCGCGGAGCAGGCGGGATGCCGACAAGATCGAATTGGCCGAGGATTTTATTATCGGCGGCCATTTCACGCTCACCCTGAAATACGCGGATTGTCACAGCGTTCTGGCTGTCTTCAGCCGTGGAGAATGTCTGCGATTTCTTCGTCGGGATGGTTGTGTTGCGATCGATCAGGCGTGTGAAGACGCCGCCCAATGTTTCGATCCCCAATGAAAGAGGTGTGACGTCAAGCAACAGAACGTCTTTGACGTCGCCCTGAAGCACGCCGCCCTGGATCGCTGCACCGTCGGCGACGACTTCGTCAGGGTTCACGCCTTTGTGCGGTTCCTTACCGAAGTATTCTTTCACGGTTTCGATGACTTTGGGCATACGGGTCATACCACCGACCAGAACGATGTCGTCGATGTCTGCGGGTTTAAGCCCTGCGTCTTTCAGCGCTTTTTTCACAGGTTCGATCGAACGCTTGATGAGGTCATCAACAAGGCTTTCCAGTTTTGCACGGGAGAGTGAAATCTGGAGGTGTTTGGGGCCGCTTGAGTCCGCTGTTACGAAAGGCAGGTTCACTTCGGTCGAGCTTGTGGATGAGAGTTCGATCTTGGCTTTTTCTGCAGCTTCTTTCAAACGTTGCAGGGCAAGTTTGTCGTTGCGCAGATCAATGCCGTCGGTTTTTTTGAATTCATCGGCGAGGTAGTCGATGATGCGGGAGTCGAAGTCTTCACCGCCCAGGAATGTGTCCCCGTTTGTGGCTTTCACTTCGAAGACGCCGTCGCCGACTTCGAGAACGGAGACGTCGAATGTACCGCCCCCAAGGTCGTATACGACGATAGTGCCGCTGTCTTTTTTGTCCAGGCCATAGGCGAGGGCGGCGGCGGTTGGCTCGTTGATGATACGCTCGACTTCGAGGCCAGCAATTCTACCAGCGTCTTTTGTTGCCTGACGTTGTGAGTCATTGAAATACGCCGGAACGGTGATCACAGCTTTGGTGACTTTTTCACCCAAGAAGCTTTCCGCGGTTTCTTTCATTTTTTGAAGAACCATGGCGGAAATTTGGGACGGGGCGAGTTTTTCGCCGTTCACTTCGACCCATGCGTCGCCGTTATCACCTTCGATAATTTTGAAGGGGGCGTTCTTTTTCATTTCCTGAACTTGTTTGTCTTTGTATGGACGACCGATCAGGCGTTTAATGGCGTAGAGTGTGTTTTCGGGGTTGGTGACGGCCTGGCGCTTTGCGGGTTGCCCTACGAGGCGTTCGTCGTCTTTTGTGAATGCGACCATTGATGGTGTGGTGCGGGCACCTTCCGAGTTCTCAATAACGCGGGATTCTTTGCCGTCCATCACGGCGACACAAGAGTTGGTTGTACCTAAATCGATACCAATGATTTTTGACATGCTTTTATCTCCTTTTAATAAGCAAGATGTATGTTATTCAAAGCCCGTTTTTCACAGCACCTTGATATGGAAGTAATATAAGAATGCTGAATAAAAATTTCAAGTTTTGGTTTTGCTTTTTAAAGCGGTGTTTATTTAGGCTTCCGTATCTATGTGACCGCCGTGTTCGGGCGGATCTTGTTCTTGGGGCGCGGCGGCTTGACCTTCATCCTTTGTAACGCCAACGCGGGCCGGGCGGATCAGGCGATCGTGTAACATATAGCCACATTCCACAACTTGTATGATTGTGCCGGCGGGTTTGCCGGGGTTTGGCGCTTCGAACATGACTTCGTGGATATTGGGGTCGAAGATGTCATCGGCGGGTTCCAACTTTGTAATGCCGTTCTTTTCGAATGTTCTGAGAAGCTCGCGCTCTGTGGCTTCGATGCCGGAGATGAGGGCCTGTAATCTGGGTTCGGATTCTATAAGGTCGGTTGGTGCGGCGTCCAGTGCACGGCGCAGATTATCGGCCACGGGCAGGAGGTCTTTGGCGAAGCCGGAGATAGAGAATTTGCGTGCGTCTTCGCGTTCTTTGGCGGCGCGTTTGCGGGTGTTTTCCGCTTCGGCGATGGCACGCATCATTTGATCTTTTGCTTTGTCGAGCTCGTCCTGCAGGCCGCTGACAACATTTTGGACATTGCCGCCGGTTTGCTCGAGCGGGTCTTTGTCGGGATAGAGTTCTGCTGCCGCATCTTGCTCTACGCTTTCAGGCGCAAGCGGATCGGTTTCTTCTTCGTTTGGTCTTTTTTCTGCATCTGTCATGCAATTTTATTTATAGCCTTTGGAAGGGATAGGCAAGGGGTAGAAATGATTTGCATCGCATGGGCTTGGTTCGTATGGTGTGGCCGTAACGATAGAGGAGATATTTATGACCAGACCATCGGGCCGCAGCCCAGAGCAAATCAGACAGGTTGAGATTATTCCAAACGTTAATAAGCATGCGGAGGGATCGTGTTTGGTGAAGTTTGGGGATACGCATGTGCTCTGCCTGGCAACGGCGGAAGAGAAAGTGCCGGGATGGATGAAAAATACAGGGAAAGGCTGGGTTACGGGTGAATACGGTATGTTGCCGCGTTCGACCGGATCGCGAATGGACCGCGAGGCTGCGAAGGGTAAGCAATCGGGCCGGACGCAGGAAATTCAGCGCCTTGTCGGGCGGGCTTTGCGTAGCGTTGTGGATTTTGAAGCGATGGGGGAGCGGCAAATTCGTGTGGATTGTGATGTTATTCAGGCTGATGGCGGGACGCGCACGGCGGCGATTACCGGCGGATTTGTGGCAATGCATCTTGCGTTTCAGCATGTCGTTAAAGTGGGAGCGCTCAAAGCGGTGCCGGTGAAGGATACGGTCTCGGCGATTTCATGCGGTATCTATAATGGAACGCCTGTGGCTGATCTTGATTATGATGAAGATAGTGACGCCGAAACGGATGCGAATTTTGTGATCACGGGCACGGGTGGGATTGTTGAAATTCAAGGCACAGCGGAAAAAGAGCCGTTTAGTGAGGACGAGTTTTTGCAGCTTTTGAATTTGGCGAAATCGGGATGCGCGGAGCTGACACGTTTGCAAAAAGAGGTTTTGGGGCTTTAGAAGCGTGAGGCAATTCAGCGAAAAAGATTTGGTCATTGCGACGCATAATCCGGGTAAGGCGCGGGAGATTTCCGATTTGCTGCGTGATTATGTTGCTGAATTTTATACAGCCGGGGAGCTGGACCTTCCTGAGCCGGAGGAAACGGGATTGACGTTTAAGGCGAATGCAGAGCTTAAGGCTTTGGCAGCGGCGCAAGGCAGCGGTAAGGTCGCTTTGGCCGATGATAGCGGGCTGGCTGTAAATGCGCTGAATGGTGATCCGGGGATTTATTCCGCGCGTTGGGGCGGGCCTGATAAGGATTTTGACCTTGCGATGCGGAAGGTTGAAGAGACTTTGGGTGATCATGAAGATCGCAGCGCGGCCTTTATTTGTGCGTTATCGCTGGCGTGGCCGGACGGGCATGTAGAGAGTGTTGAAGGCCGGGTTGAAGGCAATCTCGTGTTTCCCGGGCGCGGGGATAAAGGTTTTGGGTATGATCCGATTTTTGTTCCCCATGGACATGACGTGACCTTTGCGCAGATGGAGCCGCAGGAAAAACATGCGATTTCGCATCGCGCGGATGCGTTCAAACAGCTTGTTGAGTCTTGTTTTCATGATAAGGACGCTGTTTAAAAATTGACTTTGCGCTCTTTTGGGATTACATAGAGCTCATCGTATTTTTCTTAAGGATTTTGAGCGTGTTCAAGCAGATCAAAATAACAGTGTTGAATGTGCAGGCTGGCGTGCTGGTTTGGTTTTTGGCCGGGGCGCAGGATGCTCATGCGACCACAATTTCGGGCAGCGGGAATAATAATTTCAGCGATATTGCCCGTAATATCACGACATCTATTTCTGAGCTTCCGGGATTGATTACCGCGATTGGGTATTTGATGGGGATTTTGTTGGGTGTTCTTGGCATTTTGAAGCTCAAGGATCATGTTGAAAATCCAACCCAAACTCCCCTTAAAGATGGTGCTATCCGACTGGCCTCGGGCGGGGCGTTGTTTGCATTCCCGATGGTGACCGAAGCAATGCTCAATACCATTGGTTCGGGCAGAGCTGTCGGTGTTCCTCGACTTAATGCGGTTGAGTTTCGCGTCAATTAATTGATGAGCGCGCAGCATCCCTTCGGTGTTTATTTCCATTGGCCGTTTTGTCTTTCCAAATGTCCGTATTGTGATTTCAATACGCATGTTCGCGCGGGCATTGATTATGATGCTTGGCTTGCGGCGTATTTGAAGGCTTTGGATCATTATGCGGAGAAAATGCCGGGACGGGTTGTGGGCTCGGTGTTTTTTGGTGGTGGGACGCCCTCTTTGATGAAGCCGTCGATGGTGGAAACAATTTTGCAAAAGGTGCGTGATCTTTGGCCGTGTGCGAATGATGTTGAAATTACGCTTGAGGCCAACCCAACGTCGGTTGAAATTCAGAAATTCAAAGACTTTGCCGCGGCTGGTGTTAACCGGGTGTCGATGGGTGTGCAGGCGCTTAATGATCAGGATCTAAAGTTTTTGGGGCGGCAGCATAGTGTGGCGGATGCGATGCGTGCGTTTGATGTTGCGAAGTCTTGTTTTGCGCGGGCGAATTTTGATTTAATTTATGCGCGGCCGGAGCAAAGTTTGGCGGATTGGGACGCGGAGTTGCAAGAGGCTTTGCGCTATGCGCGCGGGCATTTATCGGTCTATCAGCTGACGATTGAGCGTAACACGCCGTTTTATAAAGCGCATCAGCAAGGGGCTTTTACACTGCCGGATCAGGATGTGGCGGCGGATTTTTATACGCTGACGCAGGATGTTTTGGGGGCGGCGGGTTTGCCGGCTTATGAGGTGTCCAATCATGCGATGGCGGGTGAGGAATCGCGGCATAATATGATTTACTGGCGCTATCATGATTATATCGGGATAGGGCCGGGGGCGCATGGGCGTATTACTCTGGATGGAGTTAAATATGCGACGCGTGATCATGCTTCACCGGATGGATGGCTGTCTTTTGTGGCGAAGAATGGACACGGAGCGCATCCTTATAAAGCGCTGTCGAAAAGTGATGAAGCGTTTGAGTCGTTGATGATGGGGTTGCGGTTGTTTGCGGGAATGGATTTGAACGCACAGCATTGGGCGCATCTGGATCGGCGCGCGGTGCAGGTTTTATCCGATCAGGGATGGCTTTGTTATGATGACGATCATATGGATTTGAGCCTTGAGGGGATGCTGCGGCTCAATGCGGTTTTGCCGTATATTCTGAAAGACACTCTTTCTACGGCTGCTTAGTGCCTTTGAAATCCATCGTTCTCACGTCTTTACCATTAAGAAGCATTTCACCCTGCGGGTTCATTATGAATTCGAATGTGTGGGTCGCCCCCGCGTCGGATGATGCGCCGATAGATTGCAGAACTTCGAGTTTATTGCTCAGTTGCTCCATCTCTTCGGATTTGTCATTTTGAGGGTTTAAGGCTATGGCACGTGTTTTGGACAAAAGCGCATTAAGGCCTTTGAAAACCATTGTGGCGTTGGCAACGGCGCTGTTGGTTGCGGTGACTTCGGCTTTGATTTCACCGTTGAGATCGACGTTGTAGAGATCATTGCCCAACATATTATCTTTGAATTCTACAGTGGTGCCGGCCTGGGACAATATAGCAGGGAGTTTCATCAGCGCGGTGATGCCCATGAGCTGCATGGCCTGACCTGGGTTATTGGCTGCTGCGGCCACGGTGTTTTGCCCCATTTCGCTGATTTGTTTGAACGGGATGTTTTTAATTTTAACATCAAAATTGAGTTTTGCGGGCAGGATTTCTTTATCATCTTCGCTCATAGTTGAGAGATGAAAGCCATTATAGCCCATATTCATGTGTGCCATGAGGGCGTCGGTGAAGAAACCGTTCATGCCCAACGTGATTGAAGCTTCATCGATTTTAAATTCTTCTGTCGTGTTTTTCAAAGACACAGGGCGTTTGAAACTCGCGCCGGAAACGCTGAATTTGCTCTCGAAGCCGTTCATCCCTTTTGTAAACATATCAAACAGAGCGTTGCTGAGTTCTTTTGCATTGGTTTCTGAGATTTTTTTATCTTTAAACGCGCCTTTTTGCTCGAGCGCGAGATAGCGTTTTTGGTATTCTATTCCAGCCTGCGGGTTCCATTTATCCATGGAAAAACTGCCTTTAAGGCTTTGAATGCTGCTGGTTTTTGTGCGTGTTTTGTCCGTTGTATTTAGATTATTAAACTCGACGTAGCCGGGTCCGGACCATGTGCCGTCTTCGGCTGCATTGAAATCAAAGCGTGTGATGATATTGCCGATTGAGCCTTGCGCGCCGGATTGTGGGGATGTGATTTTTATATCGCTGTATTTGGAATCCAGTTTGGAAAATTGGCGCACGTCCTCGTGGAAAATGCCGGCGGCTTGCTGTCCGCCGATGGCGATCGAAGAGAGCAAGGTATCGTCTTCGCCGTAGATCGACATCGGGGTCGGCAGGGCCAGCGTGATTTTCCATTGGCCGGGTTTTTCATGTGGTACCGCGTTGATGGAGATGATGCCGAGCTTAAGCGTACGTCCATCATCATAGGCGATTTGGATGAAGGGCATAGTGACGGCATAGTAAGAGTCTGCTTGCTCGACAATAACTTCGCCTTGTTGCTGAAATGACGCGTCGCCTTTTGCGTTTGTCATTCTGGCTTGGTCGGCCAGAATGGTTTCGAACATTGTTTTGAGGCGCGCGGCGCCTTGGTCGTTAATGTCTGCGGCTTTGGCTTGGATCGACACCAGTAAGATGAATGTGAAGGCAAAGAGTGTGGCGAGCTGTTTCAAGCGCATGTTTTTAGTCCTGATCCCAAAATAATGTTGTTTTTCTAGTATACGGAGCTTAAGTTGCCGTCATGTTAAATGCAAGAGATTCACAATTTACGCTGGGCGCGGATGGTGTGGTGTCCTATCAGGAGCAGGAAAGTAACCCTTTGCCGGGTGTTCCTGTGGCTAAGCTTGAGAAGGGCGATGCGGTTCTAAAGCCGAAGATTGTTATTACAGATGCGCGCGGCGTGGATGAGGCAGCGTTGTTGGCGCGGTTGCAAGACTGGTTTAAAGCGCATCTGAAAACCGTTTTGGAATTACTGGTGGCTTTGGAAGAAGAGAGTGCTTTTAAAGAGCCAACCAAGGAGATTATTGCGAAGGTTCACGATGCGATGGGGATTGTGCCGCGCGAAGATCTAGAAGGCATTATCGCAAAACTTGATGCGGATGATCGTAAGGATTTACGGGCGAAGCGTATTCGCCTTGGCCCTATTTTGGTGTTTATTCCTGCGCTGAATAAACCTGCGGCGGTGCGTCTACGGGGACTTTTATGGGTGTTGTTTAACGCTGAGAGTCTGCCAGCGGCGGTTCCCAATGACGGGATTGTATCCTGCGTTGTTGATGCGGGGGTGAATAAGGATTTTTATCAGGCGATCGGGTATCCGGTGTTCGGGACGCGCGCTATTCGTATCGACATGTTGGATCGGGTGATTTGCGCCGTTTATGACGGGGCGGATAAGGGCAAATTTCAGGCCAAGCATGAGATGGCGGAATGGCTTGGATGTCCGATAGAAGATTTGTATCAGGTTCTGGAAGCGATGGGGCATCGCAAGATTGAAGAAGAAAAACCTGAAGAAGCGGCGGAAGAGCCGAAGGCTGAAGCCAGTGAAGAGAAGAAGCCAGAGGCGAAGCCGGAGCTGGCGTGGTTCTTACTGAAACGCGGGAAGGCGTTTGAAAAGCCGGGTGAGCGTTCAGGCGCGAAGAAGCCTGCGTTCAAAAAGCCGCAGAATGAAAACACGCCGGATAAGAAAAAGGGGAAGCGCAACAAAACAACGAACCGCGCGCCCAAGGTGATGAGTGCGGAGGCGAAGGTGAATCCTGAAGACAATCCTTTTGCGATATTGGAGCAGTTGAAAAAGTGAGACGAAGCCTTGCCTGCGCCGGTGTTGTTTTGAGTTTGATCAGCGGAATTTTTTTTGTATCAGACGCGCAGGCCGCGCGGTTTTCGGGGAAATATCTTCTTTATGTTTGCGGTAGTGATCAGGCCGGTAACGAGCTTGTTGCGGGCGGTCATGTTGCGTGTCAGGCTTATATCGCAGGGGTTTTGGATTACAATACGTTGATCCGCTCTTTGGGCACGGCGCCCAGTGTTGATTTTTGTGTTCCAGAGAATGCGGATATGAATTTGCTGCAAAAGCAGGTTTATACTTACGTTTATAATACCAGAAATCAGCATGACAGTTTTATCGCCGCACCCGCGGTTGCGCTTGCGCTGTATAATTATTATCCATGCAAGAAGTGATTTTTAACCGTCCGCCTACGCCAAGGCTTCGCGGATAAACTCTGGCGCGGAGTTTTTTAATATTGTCATTTCGAACAATTGCGTCGCAATTGGAGAAATCTGATCCTGTTGCAGCTGGGTAAGATTCCTCCACTGCTTCGCTGACGCTTCGCAGTGTTCGGAATGACAGGTTTTTTGATTATCCGGCCAGATTCATGATGTAGCCGAGGATCAGGATTTGCGGCGCGGTGAGCAGCGGCAGGACAAGTGCCATTTTCCACGAGCCTGTTGTTTCTTTTAAAATCATGATTTCGGTGTAATCGGTGGCGACGCCCGCCATGAGGAAGGCGAAGCCGTTTCCAGGCGCGTGGGCGTTGTTGACAATTTCGGAAGCGATAGGCGCAGAACCTTCGGAGCAGACTTCGATAATGGTTGTTGCGATCAATGTCAGGAATAGGCCAATCAAGGTCGGGCCGAACCAATCCTGGAAAAATTCCGGTGGGACAAAAGTGCGGATGGCTGAGGCAATGATGATACCCAGCATCAACCATTTGAGCAGCATTTTGGCTTCGTGTGTGCTGCCCTTTGCGATGTCGATGAAAAATTTCAGATTGAATTTTGTAGCGGCGAGGTCTTTTTTGGCCTGCGCTTTGAAATTGAACTCTTTGTCGCGCTCAACGCTGTTTGGGTTGGCGGGGAGCTTGCCGTTTCGCGTCAGGGCTTGAATAGCCAGGCCGGTGATGATGGCAATGACCAGTGATCCTAGAATATAGAGCAATGTCCATTGCAGGCCGATCAGGGCGATGAGGATTAAAGTCAGGGAAAAGGAATTCCACGGGCTGGCGATCAGGAAGGTCATAACCTGCGCGAGGCTGGCGCCGCGCTCATAGAGCTTTGCGCCGACCATCAAAATGCCGTGCGAGCATAAATCCAAAAATACACCCGCCAAGGCAGCGCGGAAGATTCCTCTCTTGCTGTCGCCGGGGCCGAGAAGTGCGTTGAAATATTCGCGCGGGACTTTGTTCATGATGCCAACGAAGACCATGCCGATTAAAACGCCCCACCACACCGTTGAGAGAAACTCGATCAGTGTTTGTGCGAAATGATCGAGGTTGGGGATTGGCAGTTTTGCGAAATACAAAGCCAGTGCCCCGATGATGACAAAAAGGCTGCCGTAGAAAATCGGATCGATTTTAAAGCCTTTTTTGTGGCATGGGGGTGGTGTTTTGGCGCAGCAGTCAGACATATTTTGTTTTTAGCTTTCGCGGTTAATGGTGTATGGCACCAATTCGGCCAGAAGTGAACGCAATGCGTGATCGGGCGCTTCGGCGAGGGCCAGTTGTGCCTTGCTCGCGTATTCATGCGCCATTTGCAGGCTACGCTCAATCGCGTTGTGTTCAGATAATATAGTTTGTGCTTTGGCTAAATCCACGTCTTGTTGTTCTTTTTTGGCAATTGTGCGGGTCCAGAATTCCCTTTCATCGGCGTTGGCGTTTTCGAGAGCGAGAATGAGCGGGGCGGTCATTTTGCCTTCGCGGAAATCATCGCCGAGCGTTTTGCCGAGCTTTTCACGATCTGCGCTGTAATCCAGAGCATCATCCGCGATTTGGAAGGCGATGCCAAGGTTCATGCCGAATTCCGCCATGGCTTGTGCGGCGGCTTTGTCTGCTCCCGCTATGATAGGGCCGACCTCGCACGCGGCAGCAAATAATGCGGCTGTTTTGGCTTTGATGACGCTGATATATTCATCCATCGTGGTTTCGAGGTTGTTGGCAGTGGTGAGCTGCATGACTTCACCTTGGGCGATGATGGCGGAGGCTTCGGAGAGGATGCGCAGGACATCCAAAGAGCCGTCGTCGGTCATGAGCTGGAATGCGCGGGAGAAGAGGAAATCACCGACGAGCACGCTGGCTTGGTTGCCGAAGACGAGATTGGCGGCTTTTTGGCCGCGGCGCTCTTCGCTTTCATCGACGACGTCGTCGTGCAAAAGCGTGGCAGTATGAATGAATTCGACGGACGCAGACAGGCCATGGGCGCGGGACATATCGCCGCCATAAATTTGTGTGCAGGCCAATGTCAGTAAAGGGCGGATGCGTTTGCCGCCCGCCGCGATGAGATAGGATGCGAGTTGCGGTATAAGGGCGACGGGTGAGTCCATACGCCTCAGGATTTCGGCGTTTACCATCTCCATATCAGTGCGCAGAAGGTCCGATAGTTGTTCTAGCGGATTGGTTTGCTCGTCTTGTTTTGATTCAACCTGTGCCATAACAAGGTTTAAACCAGCTTTTTTGGGGCGCGGCAACCAAAAACATCGTCATCCCGGAAGCATCGCTAAAGCTTCGCAGGTTGCGGGGATGACGTTAATTGGAGGAGGGTTCTACTGTTTCTGGTTTCTCTACTTCGGGTGCGGCGATCTCAGGCTTTGGAACGTCCGGCGTTTTGAAGCGGATTGATTTCATGTCGCGTCGCTGGTCTTTGCTTTTGCGATAGTCCTCGATAATG
>CAYGNI010000031.1:0-17652 GCA_964351195.1 uncultured Micavibrio sp. | reverse complement strand
TTTGTTGTCGGTCAGGCATTCGACGATGACGGCTACGCCACCGGGGGCGTAGCCCTCATAGCGGATTTCCTCATAGTTTTCACCTTCACCGGCTGTACCTGAGCCTTTTTGGATATTCTTTTCAATCGCGTCTTTGGGCATGGATTGGCCGCGCGCCGTTGAAATGGCGAGTCGTAACCGCGGGTTCATATCGGGGTCCGGGCCGCCAAGCTTTGCGGCGACGAAAATTTCGCGTCCTAATTTGGAGAAAAGCTTGGCGCGCTGCGCGTCAGCCTTACCTTTTCTGTGTTTAATATTTGCCCATTTGGAATGTCCGGCCATGTGTCATCCTATACTTAAAGATATGTTGTTTGTTCGTTTATTTCCGCTTGTTATAGCAATGAATTCTTTAATGATAAAGAGTGTGCTTGTTTGTTAGGCGATAATTGCAACTTTATGTTATCATTAGGGTTATTGGGGAATTTCTAGTAACGATGGCTTACCAATTTGAAAATGTGAAATTGTTGATTGTTGAAGACAACAAGCCGATGTTGGAGCTGACGCGATCTTTGCTGGATGTTTTTGGGGTTGGCGAAATTTATACCAGTCAGGATGGTGAGGACGGCTTTAAGCTATTTTGTAAGCATAATCCTGATATCGTAATTGCGGATTGGATGATGAAGCCCATGGACGGTATTTCTTTGGCGCGGCGTATTCGCAATGATCCGCAGAGTCCTAATCAATTTGCCCCTGTGGTTTTGATGACAGGTTTTAGTGAGCGTCGCCGGGTGATTCAGGCCCGGGATTGCGGTGTTACAGAATTTCTTGTGAAACCGTTCAATGCGCGCGATCTGTATCGCCGGATTTCTCAAATTATTGAACGCCCGCGGCAATTTGTGCGTTCCGAAGATTTTTTTGGCCCAGACCGGCGGCGTAAAGCTCTTGAAGGTTATGATGGGCCGATGCGCCGTGAGCTTGACCGGCCAAAATCCTCACGCCCCCAAAAAGTTGATTTTATCGATATGGTTCCCAAAGCGGACAGTGATTATGTTGTTAGAAATAACGGTGATGATTAAAGGTCTTTGATGAGCGAGCAGCATTACAATCAAACACAAAAGCGCAAGGCCGAGTTTATTCGTCCGCCTAATACTTTGAAAGATAAGGTTGGGTCAGGCGGTTTGAGCGATGAGATTTTGGAAAAAGCGCAGGAGCTTCTTGAAAGTAACACTGTCGATTTTACGCCATTGGGGAGTCTTTATCTTGAAAATCTGATGCAAGGCATTGATAAGGCTAAGCATGCCGGGCCGGCGGAGGATCAGGAATATATTATTTCAACCATGCTTTATCCTGCGATGCAGCTCAAAGCCAATGGCGGGATGTTTCATTATGAGCTGATCACGGTGATGGCGGATAAGCTTATTCATTTTCTGGAGGTTATTGAGGAGCCGGATATTGAGGTGGTGGAGATTGTTTTGGCTTTCCATACCTCCATGCGCGCGGTGCTTCAAGGCGGCATTAAGGGCAATGGCAACAAACAGGGTGAGGGGCTTATGGCGGCTTTGGATGCGGCGTGTTATCGCTATTTTGACAAAAACCCGGAGCGGGTTCGCTCTTAGACTTTACCCTGGCATATTTTGGGAGAGCATCCCCCCTACTCTTATAGGCTCTATGGTTGTTGCGAGGCCTGTTTTATCATTCGTTTCGATGAGGGCGCCGCAGAGCGTGGCGTCTCCATTCGCCGGAATCATCTTTTCGCCCGGCATTTTGCGGACAAAACGGTGGACGCCGATGTCTTTTCGTACGCCAATGACGCTGTCGTAATCTCCTGTCATCCCTGCGTCGGTCATATAGGCGGTGCCGTGTTCCATGATGTGATGGTCTGCGGTTTGGATGTGGGTGTGTGTTCCGACCAAAGCTGAGACTTTTCCATCAAGGTGGTGGGCGATGGACATTTTTTCAGATGTGGTTTCGGCGTGGAAATCAACGAAAATAGCGGTAGCTTTTTTGCCGAGTTGTTCCTCTTGGACTGTATCTAAAAGAATGCGAAACGGGTCGTCCAGTGTATCCATGAACAGACGGCCCATGGCGTTGATGATCGTGATCGTGCGGCCGTCGTTTAATTGATGACGATAGAGGCCATTGCCGGGTGTGCCGTCCGGGAAATTGATCGGGCGCAGGAGTTTTTCATCGCGGGCGATATAAGGGATGATTTCGCGTTGATCCCAGACATGGTTGCCTGTGGTGATCACATCCACGCCCCATTTATAGAATTCCTTGCAGATTTTCTCGGTGATGCCTTTGCCGTTGGCGGCGTTTTCGCCATTGACGATGGTGACATCGGGAGAGAGTTTTTGTTTTAAAGCCGGTAGATGCTGTTCGAGGGCTTCGCGGCCGGAGCGGCCAAAAATGTCACCAATGAATAATATTCTCATGCGTCGTTTCTTTTCTATGCGCCAAAATAGTGCGCTTCTTTGGGTGTTATGACCCAGTCCAGTTGCTGGTCATGCTCTTCTTCGGGGAGCTTAAACAGCACCGCTTGTTTGCTGTAGCACATTCCGACCGCGATAATGTCTTTTTTGCTTCGGTAATGGGCCAGTGTGGCGTCGTAATATCCACCGCCCTGCCCCAGCCTTGTACCGCGCCGGTCGAATGCAAGCAAGGGGACGATGAAAATATCCGGCTCTACGGGTTTGTGCGCGGCATCTTCTAAGGGTTCGTCGATATTGTGAGTGCCCGGTTGCATCCGGGCGTCATGGTCCCATTCGATGAAGCGTAGCACGCGGGTGTCTTTTTGAATAACCGGAAGGGCGCATTTTATCTCCCGCTTTAAGGCTTCCTCCAGGACGGTCAGCGCGTCGAATTCACGCCCTTTGGGGAAATAACCGGCGATGATCTGGTCTTTTTGCGGTTTAATCGTTTCGAAAAACAGATCGGCGGCTTGCAGAGGGTCTTCGGAGAGAGGGTCGATCCAGGCGCGGTGTTTTCGGGCCTCTATGCGTAAAGTATTTTTGTGATCGCTCATGGGTCATCATTGCCCTAATTGCTTTCCCCGTGCAAGCGGGGATCTTGAAACCTGGAAAGAACCCTGTTTTCTCAGGGAATTCAAGGTGGGAGGTTCGGGTGCCACGATTGAGCCGTGTACACAGTTGATATCCACGTGGGCCCTGATAAACAGGGGGGCGCCGTGATAACATGATCCCCAATGCAAAGAGAGTGGTTCATGTCAGGGACAGCTCCCATATGCGAAAGCATCGGCCTCCGGAATAAAAGTTGGTATCACGTACTCCGCAGCAACCCGAATGTCAGTTTATATAGGAATTATAACGTTAAAATCCAGAAAATTCTGTTGAGCCCTTTATTGGGTTGGCAAACAAACCTGCGGTTTGCTTTGCGCGCAGCAATCCAGACGTTGTAAGAACTGTACCATGGATTGCTTCGTCGGCCTTGCCTCCTCGCAATGACGTTGAGGGTGTTATGCAGACTGGATGCGTTTGGCGATCATGTCGATTCGTTCGGCCAGTTGTCCGATCGCGTTGACGACTTCGGCTTCATCGTTCTGATTTGCTTCCGTGCCGGGTACAGGTTGTGGCGGCGCGGCCGCGCCATTTTCGCGCAAATCATAGATTTCATCGGCGAGCATGAGGGTTGTGAGCACCAGCAAATGCGTTTCGCTGTTGGCGGCACCGGCTTTGGCGATGTCTTTAAGTCTTGAATCCACATATTGGCCGAGGTCTTGGACACGCTGCTCCTGCCCGTCCTGACATGAAATGCCGTAGTTACGGCCGCTGATTGAAATATTGACTTCGCCCATTATTTACTCACTTCGTTCGTTGTTATGCAGATTCCGATAAAATTTCCTCGACTTTGTCGATGGCATTGTCGAGGCGTTTTGCCATCAGATTGATGTCCAAATCGTTCTGGTTGGAAGGCTGATGTGCGGGCACGTCAGGGCCGCCGAACATATCACGTTGCGCTCCAGCCATGGATTGTTCAAACCCTCCGACTGAGTTTTCCAGGTTCTGCAAAGAACCATTAAGCTGTTCCAAAGCCTGTCTGATTGCTGACACGAGCGTATCCTTTCTTCATAATAATGTTCGATAGTGTTTGAACGGTAGCAGGCGCATTTTCACAAGGTCAATATAAAGTGCGGCTTTTTCTCGAATAAACCACAACAAATTTGCTTTTAATTTGCGGCTAATGAGTCTTGACCTTAATTGCCTGTATCTGCATTGTACGGTAACACGAAATTACATGAGAGTAGCCCGACAATGAGCAGCGTAGAAGCAACCGCGCAGACCACCCCTTCCCCCGATTTAAATTTAAAACCTATGGCGAATGCGATCCGTGCTTTGGCGATGGATGCCGTGCAGGCCGCGAATTCCGGTCACCCTGGCATGCCGATGGGGATGGCGGATGTGGCCACGGTTCTTTATTCCAAGTTTTTGAAATTTGATCCCAAAAACCCGGAATGGCCGGACCGGGACAGGTTTGTGCTGTCTGCCGGGCATGGATCGATGCTGCTTTATGCGCTGAATTATCTGACGGGGTATGAGAAAATTTCACTCGAGCAGATTAAGAATTTCCGCCAGCTTCACGCGATTACGGCCGGTCACCCGGAGGTCGAGCAGGATGCGGGGATTGAAACCACCACCGGGCCTTTGGGTCAGGGTATTTCCACGGCTGTGGGGATGGCTTTGGCAGAGCGGATTTTGAGTGCGCGGTTTGGTGATGATGTCGTTAACCACCATACTTATGTTATTGCCAGTGACGGGGATTTGATGGAAGGGATCAGCCATGAGGCGTGTTCTTTGGCCGGGCATCTGGGTTTGGGGAAGTTGATTGTTCTTTATGACGATAATTCCATTTCCATCGACGGATCGACGGATTTGTCGTTCACGGATGAAACGCCTTTGCGTTTCCGGGCTTATGGGTGGGAAAGCATTATTGTGGATGGTCACAACCATGAAGAGATTGAAAGTGCCATTTCGCGAGCGAAGGCATCGCAAAAACCGACGCTGATTTCGTGCAAAACCAAAATTGGTTACGGCGCGCCGACCAAGGAAGGAAAAGCATCTTCGCATGGGGCGCCTTTGGGGGATGAGGAAATTAAAGGTGCGCGGGAGAATCTGGATTGGCCGCATGCGCCGTTCGTGATCCCTGAGGATATTTTGAATGCCTGGCGCAGTTTAGGCGCGCGCGGGGCGGGTGAATTTTCCGCCTGGCAGGTGCGCGCGGCCGATTCCAAGCATTATGCAGAGTTTCAGCGCGGGCAAGCCGGTGATTATAAAGAGCACATTCGCGGGCTGACACATAAGATCGTGGGCGATTTTGGCAAAGAAAAGCCGAAAAAGGCCACGCGTCAGACATCAGGCATGGTTCTTGAAACACTTGTGGCGCAGATCCCTGAATTGATCGGTGGGTCTGCGGATTTGACAGGCTCTAACAACACAAAGGTCGAGGCATCAAAAGTTATCGACCGTGATGATTTTAGCGGCAATTACATCAATTACGGCGTGCGGGAGCATGGTATGGCGGCGGCGATGAACGGTATGGCTTTGCATGGCGGGCTTGTTCCCTATTCCGGCACGTTTTTGCAATTTGCGGATTATTCGCGTCCGGCCATTCGTTTGGGCGCGTTGATGAAGCAGCGGGTTGTGCATGTTATGACGCATGATTCGATCGGGCTTGGCGAAGACGGGCCGACGCATCAGCCGGTCGAGCATTTGGCCGCGCTGCGCGCTATTCCGAATTGTTATGTATTCCGCCCGTGTGACGGGATTGAAACGGCAGAAAGCTGGGAGCTGGCGATTAATCAGCATAATGGTCCTTCTGTCTTGGCGTTGACGCGTCAGGGCTTGCCGACTTTGCGCGATGCGGGGGATGAGAATCTGAGCGCCAAGGGGGCCTATATTTTAAAAGACAGCGCGGGCGAGCCGGATGTGACGATTTTTGCTTCGGGTTCGGAAGTGCATTTGGCAATTGAGGCTGCGGAGCAGATTGATGCGGCCGTGCGGGTTGTTTCGGTTCCGTGTATGGATTTGTTTTTTGAGCAAGATGGTGAATATTTCCAAAGCCTTGTTTGCAACAAGAGCATCAAGATTGCGGTGGAAGCCGGTATTCGTCAGGGATGGGACCGGATTATCGGCGGCCATGCGGACTTTATCGGTATGGACGGGTTTGGAGCTTCGGCGCCGGCGAATGAATTGTTTGAGTTTTTCGGAATTACGACGCAGGCAGTCGTTGTGGCTGCCAACAAGCGTTTGGCAAAAAGGTCTTAAGGCATGACCAAAGAGCGCATTGTTGTTGAAATGGTATTGGGAATTGACAGGAATTTTTCTCGTCAAGATGATAAGAATGCGGCTTTTGAAGATATTGATGCGGCGTTGACCCGGATTATCGGCGGAGTTACGCGAACCAATGCTGTGGGCACATGGACGCCCGGATCGCAAGACGGTGATTATAGCGGCGAGATCGAGCGGGATGATGCCTATTTGTACACGCTTTCGCTTATGCCGGATGAAGAAGAGCGTGTGATGCGGGAGGTGCAGAGTCAGGTCACTTCTATTGTGAGAAAATATCACTTGCCCATTGAACATGTGCATATTAACCGCTATCCAACTACGGAAGCTATTTTTTGTATTTCGGAACAGCCGTAAAGTATTCGATTAGGAGTAAATTCATATGAGCGTACGCATTGCCATTAACGGATTTGGACGGATTGGGCGTCTTGTTGCGCGGGCGATTATTGAGCAAGGCCGTGATGATATCGAGCTTGTTGCGATTAATGATCCGGGCGGGAATTTCTTTCCATTGCTAAAATATGATTCTGTTCATGGGCGCGCGCCCTTCTCCGTTGAGCGTAGCGATGATGACCATATGTTGATCGATGGGCATGAGATCCACCGTTTCCGCAGCCGCGATGTGAGTGAAATTGATTGGTCGCAGGAAAAGGTTGATATTGTTTTTGAATGCACGGGTAAATTTACCGACCGTGAAGGGGCAAGCCTGCATCTGGCATCTGGTGCGAAAAAGGTTTTGATTTCTGCGCCGGGCAAGGACGAGGATCTTACGGTTGTTTATGGGGTTAATGATGACAAGCTTGAACCGGGGCATAAGATCGTTTCGAATGCGTCTTGTACGACGAATTGCCTTGCGCCTGTGGCCTCTGTACTCAATCAGGCAGTTGGTATTGAAAAAGGTTTTATGACGACAATTCATGCCTATACGGGTGATCAGAATACGGTTGATGCGTCTCATCGTGATCCTTACCGTGCGCGCGCCGCAGCAACCAATCTTATTCCGACATCGACGGGTGCGGCCAAGGCTGTTGGTAAAGTTCTGCCTGAATTGGAAGGCAAGCTGGATGGTGTATCGATTCGTGTTCCTGTTCCCAATGTGTCCCTTGTGGATCTGACCTTTGATGCGGGTAAGGATACGAGCGTTGAGGCGATTAACGATGCTATGATTAAGGCTGCCAGCGGTAGGCTAAAAGGTGTTTTAGCAGTGAATAGCGACCCGTGCGTCTCGCATGATTTTAATCACGATCCGCATTCTTGCATTTTTGATCTGAACGGGACGAAAGTTATTGGTAAGCGTTTTGTTCGTGTGATGGCGTGGTACGATAATGAATGGGGTTTTTCATGCCGTATGATTGATACGGCGCTCAAGATGCACACGCTTGGGTATAAATAAACAAAAAAATATTGACGCTCAGAATTTGCCTGTCTAAGGTTTAAGTTCTAAACCGTTCTCCGTGGCAAAGCCGGTCATTAAGCCTCGTCTTTTTGACCGGCTTTCTTTTTGTCTAACGCCTTATAAATACATTTAAAAATTTATAAAAGCTAATTTTTATAGCATTTTATAACCTTTGCTATGCGTTTTTTGCAAATCCGTTATCTGTTTTTCTTGCAATTATCGCTTCATCTGGTGTATATATAAGCCATGGTTACACAGTTGGCACGTAAAGCAATGACGACGAATGGGCAAAAAGCATGCCTGATCATCGACCATTTGGTTGGTGCTCTGGGCGATGATGCGTCTTCTTCCCTGCGCCGTGCCATGATTTTGGTGGATATTGATCAATATCCCGGCACGACACAGACCGGCATTATGGAGCGCCTCCAAATCCATAAATCGGCTGTGAATCGTGAGATTGAATGGCTGTTTAATTACGGCTGTATCCGCATGCGTGATTCGGCGACGGATGCACGCGCAAAAGCGATTGAGATTTGCGGGTATTCGAAGACAGAGCTTGATCACGCGCTCAGCTATGTTGATGGACAGCATGAGAATATGAAGGGCTTTTTGAAAGGCATGGGTCGCTTTTTGAAGCAAGAAAAGCCCAGTCTTCGTGAAGCCAAAATCGTTTCAACGATTTATGAAAGAAACGGTGCGGAGAAAGCGGAAGTGACTAAGGATTTATACGACGGTGCGGCTTCGACGAAAAACCGCGTTGTGAACAAGTTGATTGAAGATGGTGTTTTAAGAGATGGCTGATTTATTTCTAAATGATGCTGATGGTTTTGAGAGGATGCTTGAAGCGTCTCTTGATGGTCATGGCATGAGCTTACCTGAAATGTCTGAAGCATTCGCGAATGCTCACGGTGCACCAGCGACAAAAGCTTTGAAACTCAATGCTGCATTGACCCTTGGATAGTCTTATATTCCCTTGCTCCCTACTCCATGATTGGCTATACCCAATATATGCTTTCCCCGCGCAGGCGGGGATCTTAATATGTTGCGGGTGTTAAAGATTCCCGCTTTCGCGGGAAACGCAAATATCGATCAAAGGATAATTAGACATGCCAAATACAGAACAGCTTGCAAAAATTGGTAGCGGAAAAGGCTTTATCGCCGCTTTGGATCAAAGTGGCGGGTCGACGCCGAAAGCACTTGCCAATTACGGTGTTGATGACACCGCGTATGCCAATGAGGATGAAATGTTTGCGGCTGTGCATGCGATGCGCGCGCGGATTATCACCTCTCCTGTTTTCAATGGCGAGAAGGTCTTGGGTGCTATCTTGTTTGAAAAGACGATGGACGGCGTGGTGGATGGTGTTCCAACAGCGCAGTATCTCTGGGAGAAGCTAGAGATCGTACCTTTCCTTAAGGTTGATAAAGGTCTGGCGGATGAAGAGGATGGCGTGCAAGTGATGAAGCCTATGCCAGAGCTTTCAGCACTTTTGGATCGCGCAATTGTGGCGGGTATTTTTGGAACAAAAATGCGTTCGGTCATTCACACGGCAAACCGTGAAGGCATTGCCCGCGTGGTTGAACAGCAATTTCAGATTGGCGCGGAGATTATGGCTAAGGGTCTGGTCCCGATTATTGAGCCGGAAGTGAATATTCATGCGCCTGACAAGGAAGCATGTGAAGAAATCTTGAAAGAAGAAATCCTTAAGCATCTTGGCAAGATCATGGGGAGCTACAATGTGATGCTGAAGCTGACTTTACCGGAAAAGCCCGGGTTTTATAAAGAGCTTATTGATCATGATAACGTCTTAAGCGTTGTTGCGCTTTCCGGTGGTTATGACCTTGAGGAGGCTTGTACACGGTTGGCGCAAAATGACGGTATGGTGGCGAGTTTTTCGCGCGCGCTGACCAATGATTTGCGTTTCCAGCAAAGCGATGCAGAATTTGATGCGGCCCTTAAGAACGCGATTGATAAGATTTATGCGGCTTCTGTCGACAATGTTGCTGACGCGGCGGCGGCCTAAGCGGGTTTTCCGGCCCATAAAACATCATCAATATTATCCGCGCCTGTGGCGAGCATGATGAGGCGGTCTAGTCCTAAGGCGCAGCCCGCGCATTCCGGCATGCCGTATTCCAAAGCGCGGATGAAGTCTTCGTCGATGGGGATATCCTGGCCGTAGAGTTCTTTCTTTAACTTTAAATCCTCTTGCAGGCGTTGTTTTTGTTCGTCGGCGTCGGTGAGCTCCGTAAACGCGTTGGCGAGCTCAATGCCTTTAATATAGAGCTCAAAACGCTCAGCCACGTTGCCTTTCTTTTTCGCAAGAGCAGCCATGCAGGCCGGGTAATCGTAAAGGATTGTTGGTGTGCCCTGCCCTAGATTTGATTCGATTTTTTCGGCCATAACAGCGTGGAAGATGTCTTCGAAGCTGTCGGTTTCGGTTGTGCGGATGTTTTGGGCCTGAGCCTGGGCTTTTAAATCACCGTAAAGGTCGATATCGGCGTATGTGCGGAAGGCTTGCTCGACGCTGAGGCGCTCAAAGGGAGTGGTAAAGCCGAGTCTACCGAGAAGGGTTTCGCAATCTTCCATCATGGCGGTGTAATCGACGCCGGTGCGGTACCATTCCAGCATGGTGAATTCCTGGGCATGGAGGCGAGAGGTTTCGTCCTTTCGAAACACATTGCAAATCTGGTATATATCCCCTGCCCCGGCCACCAGCAGCTTTTTCATGGCGATTTCGGGGCTGGTGTGGAGGCCAAAGCCGCCCGTTTCAAAGGCGTGGATATGTGTGTCAGGCGTGGCCATAATTTGCAGCGCCGGGGTCTGGACCTCGGTGAAGCCCTGGTCATCGAACCATTGGCGGGTTTGTTTGATGATCTGCGCGCGTTTCTTTAAGTTCGGCAAGCGTTTTTTGAATTTATCGGGGTGCCACCACATGCGTTACAAGGTTCCAGTTACAAGTTGCAAGATTTCTTGTAACCTGTAGCTTGTAACTTGCAACTAAAAAGCTTGCATTTCTTGTTCAGGCGTGGTTTAAAACGCATCAGAATTTTTAAAAAGAGGTTGAAGATGAAGGCTGATACACACCCGGATTATCATGAAATTACCGTTCAGATGACGGATGGTACCGAGTATAAAACCCGCAGCACATGGGGCAAGGAAGGCGATGTTCTTAAACTGGACGTTGACCCGTTGACGCACCCTGCCTGGCAAGGTGGTGCCGGTAAAGTTATCGAGAAGGGTCAGCTCGATAAATTCCAGAACCGTTATGGTACATTTTTGTCCGGTTCTGGTGATAAAAAGTAATTCCCCCCTAGCTGCGTATTTATGCGTAAAAGCTTACCTGAGAATAAGAAAAGCCCGCTTTTGCAACGTTTGAGCGGGCTTTTTTTTTAGTTTGTGCTCGCTTTGCTGCGTCCGCCGCAGTCGCGACGTTACAATTTCAAAAGCGTTACTTTTGAAATCACTGTTGTCCTGTTTAATTTAGGCTGCTTCGAGCTGTTTGAGGGCCGCTTCGATCTTTTCCTTAGCGGTTTTGGCTTCGGCGATGCGGGTTTTCTGCTCGATGACAATTTCCTCAGGGGCGTTCTCAATAAATTGTTTATTATCAAGCTTTTGTGAGGCTTTCTTAATGTTATCATCTAGCTCTGCCAATTGCTTTTTCAGGCGGGCTTTTTCAGCATCCAGGTCGATGATATCGGCCACGGGGAGGATGAGCGTTGTTTTATCGATAATGCACTGGATGGCGCCGCCCGGCGTTTTGTCGGTCAGCTCAATGGTTTCAAGGCGGGCCATGCGTTTGAGAATCTCATCATAAGCTTTGAGCCCTTCTTGGGTGGCCTCGCAGGCATCCTTTACGAGGAGCTGGATTTTCGCTCCTGCCGGGATATTCATATCGGCGCGCACGGAGCGAATTTCTGAAATCACGCGAATGAGCCAGTCCATTTTTTGTGCGGCGTTTTCGTGCTTTGGAATATCGGCGTAATCGGGCCACTGCGCGCCGATGAGAAGTTCTTTTGAGCCAATAAGTTTTTCGTTCAATTCTTCTGTAATGAAGGGCATGAAAGGGTTTAGCAGGATAAGGATTTGCGAGAGCACCCATCCGGTTGTGGCGCGAATTTCCGGCGCATGTTCGTCATTGTTGCTTAAGGATGACTTCGTGAACTCCAGATACCAGTCACAGAATGTGCCCCAAACAAAGTGGTAGAGGATGTTTGCCGCATCATTGAAGCGGTAATTTTCGATGGCTTCATCCAGTGATTCTTTGGTTTTTGCCAGTTCAGCGACCATCCATTGGTTGGGCGTATAGGTTATAGCTGAGGGGTCAAAATCAGCGGGGACTTTGCATTCGTTCATTTCGCAATAGCGCGAGGCATTCCATAGCTTTGTGGCGAAGCTTTTATACCCGGCAATGCGGTCTTCGGACAGACGGATATCGCGCCCTTGCGCGGCCATGGCGGCGAGCGTAAAGCGCAGGGCGTCGGTGCCGTATTGCTCGATGAGGTCGAGCGGGTCCATCACGTTGCCCTTTGATTTGGACATTTTCTGTCCTTTGGAATCGCGTACAAGGGCGTGGATATAGACGTCTTTGAACGGGACGTCGTCCATGAGGAAGAGCGAGAACATCATCATGCGGGACACCCAAAATGTGATGATATCAAAGCCCGTGACGAGGGTGTCGCCGGGGAAATGGGCGGCGAGTTCCGGTGTCTTTTCCGGCCAGCCAAGGGTAGAAAACGGCCAGAGGGCGCTTGAGAACCATGTATCAAGGACGTCTTCGTCACGGGTGAGTTCTACGCCCTGCCCTGCCTCTTTTTGGGCTTCTTCTTCGGTTTCGGCGACATAGACATTGCCGTCTTCGTCATACCATGCGGGGATTTGATGCCCCCACCAGAGTTGGCGCGAGATACACCACGGGAGCTGGTTATCGACCCAGGCGAAATACATGTTTTCGTATTGCTGCGGGACGAAACGCGTGCGCCCATCGCGCACAGCTTGCGCCGCGGGTTTGGCGAGGGTTGGCGTATCAACAAACCATTGTTTGGTCATGAAGGGTTCGATGACGGCGCCGGAGCGCTCACCCACAGGGATGGTGTTTTTAATCGATTCAACATCGACCAGAAGGTCCAGCTCTTCGAGTTCTTTGAGGATGGCTTTGCGCGCGTCATAGCGATCGAGGCCGTGATAGCTCTCGGGGATATCCTCGCGCGGGACGATGCGGGCTTTTTCATCCATGACACTGATCATCGGTAGTGTATGGCGTTGCCCGACTTCGAAATCGTTGAAGTCATGCGCGGGGGTGATTTTTACCGCGCCGGAGCCTTTTTCGGGGTCGGAATATTCGTCGGCGATAATGGGAATAAGGCGGCCTGTAATCGGCAGAATGACTGATTTTCCGATGATATCCTTATAGCGTTCATCATCAGGGTGAACGGCGACGGCCGTATCGCCGAGCATGGTTTCGGGGCGCGTGGTGGCGACGGTGATGAATTGTTCCGTTTCCCCTTCGATAGGATAGCGGATATGCCACATATTGCCTTTTTGGTCTTTTTGGATGACCTCAAGGTCGGAAATCACGGTTTGGCGTTCAGGGTCCCAGTTCACGAGACGTTCGGCGCGGTAAATCAGACCTTTTTTATGCATCTCGACGAAGGCTTTGGTGACGGCTTTGGACAGGCCGTCGTCCATGGTGAAGCGTTCGCGCGTCCAATCGGGCGTTGTGCCGAGTTTTTTGAGCTGCGATACAATGGTCTCGCCGCATTCTCCGCGCCATTGCCAGGCGCGCTGCATGAAGGTTTCGCGCCCCATTTTGAAACGATCTGTGCCTTCCTGTGCAAATTTTTGTTCAAGCACCATATGGACAGCGATGGAGGCGTGGTCTGTGCCCGGTTGCCAGAGGGTTTTGCGGTCCTTCATGCGGTAGTAGCGCGTGAGGATGTCTTGAAGCGTGTGGTTGAGCGCGTGACCGATATGCAAGGACCCCGTCACATTGGGCGGGGGCATCATAATCGTGAAGGGCTGCGCGTCGCTGTTTTCATCTGCGTTATGCTCTGGGGAAAATACACCGGATTTCTCCCATTGCTGGTAGCGTGTCGCTTCTATCTTTTTAGGGTCGAAAGTCTTTTCAAGCATTGTTTTCAGCCAAAAATTAACGGTTTTAAGTTTCTAACCGTTTCAGGCTTACTCTTCAAGAGCTCGTTTTGACAGCTTTTCAAGCTCGTCCTGGACCAGGCGTTCGATGATGGACGGCAGGTGCCCGTCTAACCAGTCTTTCAACAATGGGCGGAGTTCGGTTCTTACGATTTCCTCGAGCGTAATACCGTTATGTTCAATGGCTGTTTTACGTACGACTTCTGTGAAACCTTTGAATGTTGCTTTCTCGGCCGCGTTGGTCAGAATAGATTCTTCTTCAGGTTCGTCTATCACGTCAGGCTCGGGTTCAGGTTCAGGCTCAGGAGCTGATTCTTCTTCAGGCTCTACTTTTTCAGTGAGCTCTATAACTTCTTCTTCAGGTTCCGGGGCTGGTTCAGGTTCAGGAGTTGCTGACTCTGTAGCCACATCGTCACCGTCTTCCTCATCATCGGAAATGATCTGGCGAATAGAATCGAGAATTTCTTCGATCGACGGGTCCTGCTCTTCTGTATTCTCTTCGGCCATTTAAAATGCTTTATCCTTCAGTCATTTGTATTTGGAAGTCCTGTAGATCCTCTTACATGAGTGTTCACTATGAAACTCCGCTTGTCAAAGCGCGTTAAAGCTGATCCCCTATCCTATCCACATCCAAGTCAAAATCATCGAAGCTAAAAGCTTGTCTTTTGGATTCAGCTTTAAAGGTTGGCGTTTCAAATTGCAGCTTTTCAGGTGTCAGAAAACCAAGTACGGCCAAAAGGCCAAATTCGGCAACGGTTTTGTTTCTTTGGGCGGTGACAAGTGCAACTTTAGCATCAAGAAGTTCCTGGTCGGCATCCAAAGCATCCAGAATCGTTCTAGACCCTAATTCAGCCTCACTATGTACACCTTCACGGGCAATGGCGGCGGCATCCACTTGCGCTTTGCGGGAGTCGATTTCGGCGCGGGCGGCCTGAAGATCTTCCCATGCAGAGATGATTCTCTGGCGGACCTCGCGTTTGGTTTCTGTGATTTGCAGGAGCCTTTGGTTGGATGTGTATTTGGCTTCGCGGACGCGGGATCTCACGGAGCCGGCCTGGTATAACGGGATTGTTGCGGTTATGCCGATGGCTTTGGTTGTTTGTTCGTCAATTAAACCCGGTGCCGGATCGCGGGTTCTGTTCCACGAGCTTGAGAATGAAACTTCGGGCAGCAATTCGCCAAAGACACTGTCGATATCGTTTTCGGAAGCTTGGTGGAGATAAAATGAGGTGAGAACATCGGGGCTGGTTTCTTCGCCTTGGATGATGGCTGTTTCCAAATCCAGAGGATCCACCAGCTCTATATTGGGTTTTTCAAGTGCGCCCGGCATGAAGCCGATGATTTGCTGGAATATGGCCTTACTGGTTTTCAGGTTGCCGCGCGCGTTGATGATATCCGATTGTGCACCGGCTAGACGTGCCTCGGCTTGGCTGACATCGGTTTTGGTGAGCTCACCAACGTCAAAGCGGTCTTGGGTGGCTTCGCGCTGCTTATCAATAACGTCATAATTATTCTGACTGAGATCCAGCAAAGCCTGATCGCGCAGAACGTTCATGTAGGCGGTTGCAGCGTCGAGGAGAACATCTTGCTCAACTTTACTCAAAGAAGCGAGTTGTGCTTGAATGACGGCTCTGGCGCCTTTGACATTGGCAAATGTTGTTCCACCGCGATAGATGGGCTGATTTAAAGAGAGTACAACATCTTTTGCGGTTGAGCCTGTGGCGCCGCCAAAGTTACTGCCGTCTATGTCCGTATTGGTTATGCTGGCTTCGCCTAAAACTGTGGGTTTCCAGCCTGCGTAAGCCTGGGGGAGTTGTTCTTGAATAGCTCGGAGCTGGGCGCGGGCGGCTTGTAGCGTAGGATTGTTTTGATAGGTCCACTCCAAGGATCTCTGCAGCGATTGCGTGGGTTTAGTTGGCGGCGTGGGTATTTGCGCTGTTTCAACCACGTCATCATCTTGCGCAACAGCGCTATTCATTGCTGGCGCATATAAGCATGTAAAGATGCCAAACCCGCAAAGCAGGGTTTTATATGAGATCATGTCTATCACTTAGATCGGCTTAGAAGGAAAAGCCTTGTTCAGGTTGAAATCCATCGAGATAAGAGCATCCCGCATCGAAAAGATTATACGATGAAAAATGGTTTTCGCCAAGGTTTTGAATGAGGGTTGCCTGACCCATTGTTTGACCAGGTTTTCTTATAACCGTTATCAGGCGGCCTTTTGGTGCCAGCTGGGCCTTAATTGCATCAGGGATTTCGGTGACTGCTCCATTAATGATAATCACATCATAGTGTGTTTTTTCGGGCGATCCTTTTGCAAGAGGCCCTTGGAGGGCAAAGGCATTACAGATATCGAGCGTTTCCCAGTTTTTTTCGGCCTGATCGATATATTCTTTTTGGCTTTCAAGCATCATAACGCTTGAGGCCTTGGTGGATAACAATGCCGAGGTATATCCCGTGCTTCCGCCAATATCTAATATGACATCTTCAGGTTTTATGCCTGCTGCTTCCAACATTTTGGAGAGGATAATGGGCTCTATGATAAAGCGGTCTTTTCCAACCGCAATTTCTTCGTCCAGATATGCCACAGTTTTGAATTCCTTAGGAACAAATTGTTCTTTGGGGATGGTTTCAAAAGCGGTGAGCAGCACCGGATCGACAACACCCGCAGTGTGAATCTGGCAGTCGACCATGTTTGTGCGAGCTTGTTGTGATGATGTTTGTTGTGTCATGCGATGGATTATAGAGGAAGAGATGGGGTAGGAATAGATGGAAATTGCAGAAAAAGAACTGGAAAAAGGTTTTCCATTCCTCTAGTACTCTATTGCTCTATCATCTTTAATATGGCGCGGTGGCAGAGTGGCTATGCAGCGGATTGCAAATCCGTGTACACCGGTTCGACTCCGGTCCGTGCCTCCAGTCTTAAATTTTAAGCAGCTATGTCAGGAGCTGATGCTACTACGCCATTAGCGGGTTCTGTGGGCAAGGCTGCTCCATCATGCCTGTCTCTTTTCATTGAAGCATACCCCCTCAGCCCCACCAGAGCGGATATTAATAACAATGCTGCTGGTGGTAAAGGAACGGTTGTTACGTCAAGCTCACCTATGTTTACGAAGGGTATGCCTCCTGAGCCTAGGAAGACAAACCCGCTGGGGTTTATACCTGTGATGAATGGGTTTCCACCTCTAAACAAGGGTAAGTTTGGCGGTACTCCTTCAAGGGAATATATTTTAGCGACCGTGCAACCATTTGCAATTTTTCCCGGTGTTGCGGCGGTTGTAAAGGTTGTATTGATTGAGCCTGATATACGCACGAGGCCTGTTTCAGCATTGATACCCCACATAAAGGGTTCACCAAAGGCCATGATTTCGCCAGTTTCTTTATCGAAAGCCAGGTGAAGTTTTAATGTACGAGGGTATGGGCCTGTCCCGTCTGTGACATCCGCTTCATAGATAATGGCTCTTTCTTTTTGTTTAGCGGTTAGGCTCAAGAAGCTACAGCTATAGGCAGTTTTGTCTGTAATTTCGTGATTGGTGTCGATAATGGCCAGACGCTGCAATTTGGGACTTAACTTTTCAAAGTAAAAATCAGCTGTACCTTTATTTTCGAAAGCTGTTTCGAGATGTGCTCCAAGGCCACCTCCCATCGTTATATTAGCGGTATTTGTCCTGCCCATATGGGAGTCGCCTATGACTTTGAAGTGGCCGCCTGTGAGCATAGTGTCGGTGAGAAGTTTTAAAGCCTCTTCATCTTCCTTAATCACAAGTGCAGCCACAATATGGTCTGCAGCATCCTTGCCCTTGTTCAGTATTTCCGCCCTATCCCTAACAACT
>CAYGNI010000030.1:0-18021 GCA_964351195.1 uncultured Micavibrio sp. | reverse complement strand
GCATGTATCTGAGCTCCTATAAACAAGGCCTCGAACGTACACCCGAAGATTGGCAGGAAACATTAACGGGAGATGATAGAGCGATATTTGGGCTGTTTGACGGAAACAAACCCATCGGCTTAGCCGCCGTGTTTACTTGGAAAAATGACCCTACTCAAAAAACTGGAGTCATGGCCATGGGATATATAGTTTCCGATTATAGAGGGAGAGGACTCGTACGTCATCTGTATGACGCCAGGATCGCATGGGCAAAAAAACACGCTGCAATCGAAAAACTCAGAATTTCACACCGCGAAGGCAATGAAGCCACAAAAAGAGCTGCAATCGCCAATGGCTTTGTATACACAGGCCAAAAAACCATCCACTTTGGCGATGGAACAGAAGACGCAGATCATAATTATGAACTAATCCTATGACCCAAGCATCCCAAGATAAAATAAAAAACAAAAATACCGACCAGTCGGTATCAGGCGCCCGGCACCAACATAAGCACATGAACTACATCGCCCTCAAGCAGGGAAGCATTGCCGCGCCCTTACTCAAAAAATACGCGTACAGGATAACAAACACCATTAAAGCCTCTATAAAAGGGACTATAAACAACGACCCCGTCGCCAAGCAATACATACCAGATAGTCGGGAACTTGTAACCCTGCCAGAGGAAGACACGGACCCGATCGGCGATAACGTACACTCCCCTGTCAAAGGCATCGTGCATCGCTACCCCGACCGCGTGCTCTTCAAACCTGCCAATGTCTGCGCCGTGTATTGCCGCTATTGTTTCCGGCGCGAATCCGTAGGCCCTGGCAGCGAGATTTTAACCGCCGATGAACGTAAAGCCGCGCTCGATTATATCCGCAGCCATAAAGAAATCTGGGAAGTCATCCTCACGGGCGGCGACCCCCTCATCCTCTCACCCAAACAACTCAGCGAGATCTTAAAAGAACTTAACACCATAGAACACGTACGGGTCATCCGCATCCATACCCGCGTTCCTATCGCTGATCCAAAACGCATAAATAACAAACTTATCAAAGCCATAGAAGAAAACACCGACTGGTCGGTACTATCCGCTAGGAAGCCGGTTTATCTTGTTGTCCATGTGAATCATGCTCAAGAAATCACCCAAGACGTACGCATAGCTCTTCATGCTTTAAGACAATCCGGCTGCATTCTTCTCTCTCAATCCGTCCTTCTCAAAGGCGTGAATAATGCCCCCCAAACTCTGGAAAACCTTTTCCGCGAATTGGTCACGCTTGGCGTCAAACCATACTACCTTCACCACCCCGATCTGGCGCCGGGCACATCCCATTTCCGCCTCTCGATTGAGGCAGGACAGAAAATCGTCAAATCCCTTCAAGGACGGGTCTCCGGAATTTGCTTGCCAACATATATGCTCGACATCCCAGGTGGCCACGGAAAAATCCCCCTAACCCCTTGTTTTATAAAACAGCTTGAAAACGACACGTACAGTGTAGAAAATTATAAAGGCGAATCATTTACCTATCCACCAACAAAAACCAACCGATCGGTATCATAAAAAGGCAAAAATAATGACTGAGATACGCTTCTACCACATGGAAAAATCCGCATTAGAGCAAACGCTCCCCGCTTTGCTCTCAAAAGCGCTGTCGCAGAATCATAAAATCATCGTCAAAACAAAAGATGCCGATAACACGGAATCCCTCAATGGCTTCTTATGGACATATGACCCAAACAGTTTCCTCCCCCACGGAACGACCAAAGACGGTAACAGCACCGACCAACCGGTATTTATCACTGATAAAGACGAAAATCCCAACAATGCCAACACCTTAATCCTCACCCAGGGCACCCAGAGCGCAATTATGAAAGACTTCGATTTATGCTGCGAAATGCTCGACGGCAACAACCCCGAAGAGATCAAAGCTGCCCGTGAACGCTGGAAAACATATAAAGAGCAGAACGTCGAGCTCACCTATTGGCAACAAGGCCCACAAGGGAATTGGGAGAAAAAAACCGCTTAAGAACACGAATCGACGTTAAAATTCTCAGACTTTCTGCAAAATTACTGCGCTGGCGCCGATGCCTCGCCCGATACTGCCTCAGAACCGGCAGCCGCAGCCTCTGGCTCTTCGACCTCAGGCTCAGGCGGCGCAAGCTCTGCAATCTCCGCCGCAATTTCCGCCTCATTCGGCAGCGGATCGCTACTACCCAATGTCCGCAACCATGCAATCATCGCCGCGCGATCTTCGGGACTTTTAATCCCGTTATAATTCATCTTCGTACCTGAAATATATTTCTTAGGCTTCCACAAAAACTTGTTCAGCTCTAAATAGCCCCACGCACCGCCATGACCAGCCATAGCAGACGAATATTCAAACCCACCATGCGCACCTTTAGGCGCCCCGACAACGCCCCACAAATTTGGCCCAACCTTATTCGGCCCACCATTGTCAAAAGAGTGACATGCCGCGCAGGCCTTCGAAAGCTTTTCCCCGCGCGCAATATCCGCCGTAGCAATCAATCCCATGATCGGCTCAGGCATGGCTTCAACCACCGCACCCCCACCATGACCGGCATCCGCACCATCAATCGCAACCGCATCTTCTTTAAGCTCCTTGGGATGCACAAGCTTATCGGCGATAAATCCGGCCAGCATCGCCGTAATACCCGCAACCAAAATCGCTGCAAAAATTTTGTTCATTTCAAAACTGGAATTAGAAGCCATCGAATTCTTAATCTCTATGATTTGGACATTAACGTCGGAAATTTCACACGAAAGATCTTTTCAAAAAAATATACCAACGTTTAAGCATTTGTCGACAACAGATATACAATTTCAGTATAGTCATGCAATTGTAAAATAAAGAAAGTGCAAGAAAACTCAGTATTATGACTTTAAAACCCAAAAAAATAGCCTTCCAAGGCACCTATGGCGCATATTCAGACCTCGCATGCCGCACCGTTTTCCCGGATGTAGAAACAGTGCCATGCAAATCTTTCGACGAAGCTTTCGCCGTTGTCCAAAATGATGAGGCCGATTTGGCCATGATTCCGGTCGACAATACCATCGCGGGCCGCGTTGCAGACGTACATCACCTCATGCCCGAAGGTGACCTCTTCATTGTTGGTGAACATTTCCAGCCAATCGAGCACGCACTTCTGGGCGTGAAGGGTACAAAAATCGAGATGCTAACCCATGTCCACAGCCATATTCATGCCCTCCCACAATGCCGAAAATTCATTCAGTCCCATAAACTGACACAGCACGTTCACGCCGATACCGCAGGTGCTGCCGAAGAAGTCGCAAGCCGCGGCGACGTCGCGCATGGCGCGCTAGCATCGACTTTGGCCGCCGAAATCTATGGCCTCGACATTCTTCAGGAAAACGCCCAGGACAGCCAGCACAACACAACGCGCTTCCTGATCTTGTCACACGAACCACACATACCGCCAATCGATACGGAAAACGTCATCACAAGTTTAATATTCGAAGTGCGCAACATCCCCGCCTCTCTGTACAAGAGCCTGGGCGGGTTTGCCACAAACGGCCTCAGCCTCGCCAAACTCGAATCCTATGTTGATGAAAACTTCCAGGCCGCTCAATTCTACCTCGATGTCGAAGGGCACCCGGAATCGCGCGAATTCAACCTCGCACTCGAAGAACTGGGGTTCTACGCCAAAGACGTAAAATTCCTTGGCGCCTACCCGGCTTCCGACTTCCGTAAGAAAGACCGCCTGAATATCGGTGAAATTGCCTAATTGCGATAATGGGGTATCATTCCCAATAATCACATGTTAGGGTCTGAAAAAGTAAGAAAACTAAAGGATTTTTTCATGCCAACACATGCCGAACTCTCTGTCAGACTTTTAAATGATGCCGCTGATTTCTTTACTGCGCTGGGCGAAAATAACGAGCCGCTTAAGCAGCAAATGGAAGAAAACACGACCGTTTTCAAACAAATGGCCGCTCTTCTGGAGCAAGACCCCCAAGGAGAGTTAAATGGCGCCGCTTATTCAGAACTCGCAGGGAAACTTTTGCAAGACGCCGCTGGCTTTTTCCGTTCACTGGCCGAACAAAACGAACCACTCAAAGAACAGATGATGGAAAACGCCAATATCTACGAACAAATTGGTGACTTGGTCGCCCAAGACCCTATGGGCATCCTAGATTAAAAAACCTGCTTAACAAAGCGCTTAACACCAGACAACAAACCAACCGAACCATACTGCTCTGGTCGCGGGCTCTGGTAGACCTTAAAAGTACGATCAATCATACAATCATAACGATTTTCAAACGCCTTGCGTTTGACTTCCACTTTCCTGAAACTGGCACTGTCATGAAGCTTTCTGGCGACGCTCATCGCGCGAATTTTACTACGAGTAACCTGTTTTTTCTCCCAATCACTATGGCCATCTTCAATATCGTCAGGATAATGATACACATACACCGAATACTCGGGCTTCACTTGCGAATCACGCTTAACGCCACTTTGAGACATATATCCTCCATCCAGTTATCTTAGGGAAAAAAGACTCGTACCGTGGCCACAGAATAATACTAAAATGGTTAACAGAATCTTAACAAAATGAATCTTTTTATGGATTCTTTGAAAATGCCTGATTTCTTGTTTTTATCGCCAAAGCAAGGTATCCTGAACCTCATAAAGTCTTATCTATAACCCTCAACATCTAAGTATCTCATCCATGCCCCGCACGCGTACAATTCGGCGCTCTGCCGTGAAAAACAAACGTCCCTCCAGGTCCAGATCAAAAAAGGGAAGCCCAAAAATCCCATTTGTTCCAGAATCCTGGCAGATCTTCGTCGCGCGCAGATTCGTGGACATCATCGCCGCTGTCTTAACGCTATCCGGGTTCTTCGCAACACTAGCCTTGATCAGCTATAACCCCGCCGACCCCTCATTCAACACCGCAACACCGGAAAACCAAGAGAGAATCTCAAATTGGATGGGCCACAATGGCGCTGTAACTTCGGATTTAATCATACAGACACTCGGCGCTGCCGGATTTATCCTCTCAATCTCCATCGGCATTTGGGGCTTGCGTATATTCAACCGCCAACTGATCAGCCCCCTATGGCTACGTTCAATCGCCCTCATGAGCGCCACGTTTTTAGGCACATTGGCCTTCGCCCAAATCCCCTCCGGTGACTGGGCCCCCCAAGCCTATTTGGGTGGCACATTGGGTTCGATCGTCCTACAAAATTTTGCCAATTTCACACAGACCATCATGCCGTTTATGGGCCATAAAACTATCAGCATCCTCAGCGGCATCCTAACCGTTCCAATCTTGATTTACGCCACATGCATGACCCGCACAGAATTGGCTATAATTGGACAAAATATTGTTTTAGCATTAAAATTTACGGCGCATACGCTCTTTAATTTCGTGTTGGCTTGCACCAACTGGATCGCCCATTACAACGACGAATCTTACAAA
Organism: uncultured Micavibrio sp.; assembly: GCA_964351195.1. Classification (GTDB taxonomy): domain Bacteria; phylum Pseudomonadota; class Alphaproteobacteria; order Micavibrionales; family Micavibrionaceae; genus TMED27. The sequence goes on along the minus strand of CAYGNI010000030.1, from coordinate 12,579 downwards.
AGCGAAAGATCATCCTTCGGTGATATCTTCAAAAAAGCGCCCAAAATCACAGGCGGCATTATAGACAACCTCTCACAGGGCCGCCAAAGAATTGCTCCCGCATTGTCATCAGACGCGCCGCAATACGAACCACAACCCACACCTGCACCGATAGCAACAAAATCTCCAGCTGCAATCCCCGTTGTCAAAACCGAACAAGGCAACAGATCAAAACCCAAAAGCACGGATCACCAACAACGTTTCAGCCTCGCCGACGGCGAAGAATGGGAATTCCCACCCTTGAACTTGCTCGAAGCCGCGCCAGCCGAAGCACAAACCACACAACTTAACGAAAGCGCGCTTCGCAAAAACGCAGAATTGCTCCAAAACGTGCTGGCCGATTTCAACATCGAAGGCGAAATAACCTCCATCCATCCTGGCCCCGTCGTCACGCTGTACGAGCTTGAACCCGCTCCGGGCACAAAATCCGCCAAAGTGATTTCTCTGGCCGACGATATCGCCCGCTCCATGTCCGCTGTATCTGTACGCGTCGCTGTGGTGCCGGGCCGCAACGTCATCGGGATCGAGCTCCCCAACAAAACCCGCCAGATCGTGTATATGCAGGAATTGCTGGCCTCTCGCCTGTTTGAGAAAACCAGCGCAAAGCTCCCGCTTCTCCTCGGTAAAGACATCGGCGGACAGCCAATTTTGGCCGATTTAGCAAAAATGCCGCATTTGCTTGTCGCTGGAACAACCGGCTCCGGGAAATCCGTCGCCGTGAATACGATGATCCTCTCGCTGCTATACGGCCTCTCGCCCGAGCAATGCCGTTTCATCATGATCGACCCCAAAATGCTGGAACTCTCGGTCTATGACGATATCCCGCATCTTCTCTCCCCCGTCGTGACAGAACCCGGCAAAGCCGTCGTCGCCCTGAAATGGACGGTCAATGAGATGGAAAACCGCTACCGCTCCATGTCCAAGCTGGGCGTCCGCAATATCGAAGGCTATAACGCCCGCATGCGCGAAGCCATCGACAAAGGTGAGACCATCATGAACAAGGTCCAAACCGGTTTCGATCCCGAATCCGGCCAGCCAACCTTCGAAGACCGCGAAATGAAGCTCGAGGAACTGCCCTATATCGTCGTTGTTGTCGACGAATTCGCCGATCTGATGCTCGTTGCCGGAAAAGACGTTGAAAACGCGATCCAGCGCCTCGCGCAAATGGCCCGCGCCGCCGGGATCCACCTCATCATGGCAACGCAGCGCCCATCCGTGGACGTTATCACCGGCGTGATTAAGGCCAACTTCCCGACCCGCATTTCCTTCCAGGTCACCTCAAAAGTCGATTCGCGCACCATTCTGGGCGAAGGCGGCGCCGAACAACTCCTCGGCATGGGCGACATGCTCTACATGGCGCCGGGCGGCCGCATCACCCGCGTCCACGGGCCCTTCGTCAGCGACGGCGACGTTGAAAAAGTCGTCGACGACCTCAAATCCAAGGCCCGCCCCGCTTATATCGAGAGCGTCACCGATGAAGACGGCGATTTCGACGGCAGCGACGTCATGAACGCCATGTTCGGCGGCGGTTCATCTGATGGTGAGAAAGTCGACGCGCTCTATGATCAGGCCGTCGCGATTGTCGCCCGCGAAGGCAAAGCCTCCACCAGCTTTATCCAGCGCTGCCTGCAAATCGGCTATAACCGCGCCGCGCGCATTATCGAAGAAATGGAAAAACAAGGCGTCGTCTCCCCCGCCAATGCGACGGGCAAACGCGAAGTCCTGATCCGCGATTTCAGTGATGTTTAACGACTAAAATAAAACCAAAGGCTTTGCAATTCCCTAAACGTATACTATGTCTATACATCAAGACACATTGCGAGGTTTCATGTCTTTCAAACACTTTACACTGACCCTTTCCGCGCTCGCCGCGCTGCTGCTCCTGCCGCTTGATACACACGCACAGGACGCACAAACTCCAGCTGAGCAGGAACAAACCGAAGAGCTGCAGCCACAGCAAGAACCGCTAACGGAAACAAATTCCAAGGCAGAGCCCAAAGGTTCTCCTGAATTCAAAAAAGACGTAAAAGCGGTTGAGAAATACCTGCGCGCCCTCAAAACCGCGCGCGCGCGCTTTGTGCAAACAACGCATGACGGCACACAGCTGGTCGGGACATTCTTCCTCGAACGCCCGGGCAAGCTGCGTTTCGAATATGATCCGCCGATTGAAGATTTCGTCGTCGCCGATGGCTTTTTCATCTATTTCTATGATGCGGAATTGGGAGAACAAAGCAACGCGCCGATCGGCCAGACTTTGGCCGATTTCTTCCTGCGCAAAGACTTAAGGCTGGATGACGATATCACGGTGGACCAGGTTCGCCGATCCGGCGATTTCCTGCAGGTCACATTGACGCAAACGGCCGACCCCGACGCGGGATCACTTGTATTGGGATTTAAAGAGGATGGGGAAGGTTTGGAATTGAATAAATGGCGGATCGTCGACGCTCAAGGCCTCATCACCGAGGTCGAGCTGTTCTACCTGAAAACGGGAATCACGCACGAAGCTGGCCTTTTCGCCTATAAAGACCCCGAGCCGGGCAAAAAAGGATTCAACCAGTAAATGCATGACACGGGGCCATTGGGAAATTTGATTAAGATGCTGGGCGGCTTGCCAGGCCTTGGCAATCGCTCCGCGCGGCGTATCGCCCTGCACCTTTTGATGAATAGAGGCGGCCTGATGGTCCCTTTAGGTCAAGCTTTGCAGCGCGCAGCCGAAGAAATCAAAACCTGCACCACATGCGGAAATTTGGACGTCCACGACCCTTGCGCTCTATGCCAGGACCACAAGCGCGATATATCCAAAATCTGCGTCGTCGCGCAGGTCAGCGACCTTTGGGCCATTGAGCGCACAAGTGCCTATAAAGGCCAATATCACGTCCTCGGCGGGCTTTTATCGGCGTTGGACGGTATAGGCCCGGACCAGCTGAATATCGACAGCCTCGTGCGCCGCGTCAAAGAAACTCCGCCGCAGGAAATTATCCTCGCCCTCAGCGCCACAGTGGACGGCCAATCAACCGCCCATTACATCAGCGACCGCCTGATAGGTTTCGACACCGGGATCACACATCTCGCCCATGGTGTACCTGTCGGCGGAGAACTTGACTACCTCGACGATGGCACCATAACAACGGCCCTGCGCTCTCGCAAGGCCGCCGGATAATCCACGTACACCTCACAAATATGAGAGAGCACCCCTGCGCACATGCACTCAGGATCATTCACTTACCGACCAGTCGGTAAGCACCTTAAGCTATTGATACTATACTTTTTCAGAGACGTACACACTTCCCGATTGTGAGACCTGAAGCACTGCTAAATGTGTTGCATGAGGCGCGCCATCACCGCCCAAAGACACATCGTAATAAATTCCAGCGGGGAAATAATGATCGCTGCTGCTCGCTTCCACAGAAGAATCGCCAAAGCTTAGATACACAGGTTGAGTCGCGTACACACTGACAACGCGGGTACCGTCATCAAACGCAGTAGAATTGCGCGCCGTTGTGCCGCTGCTGGCGATCACATGTGCCCCGCCATCACGTAAACGCAGGGCTGGAATAGGATTATCATTCGAATCGAGGGGTAATTTAGTGCTCATCTTAAAAAATCTCCTTATAAAAGCAAAACGCGCGCAGGAAAAACCCGCACGCGGCAAAATTAGATTACATTTGTGGTATTGATGCGCACCATCATAAGCCAAAATATGATCCTGTCAAGGAATTTTTTCCTATACAGTCAGATCAACATGCCGCCGGCGCTTGAACAATTTAGGCAAAAGACCAACCAGCAACCACGCCAACGCAAATGCCCCCAGCGCTGCAAATGCTAATACAGCCTGGCGCGGATAAACAGGCACGCTCGGCACGCTGGCATAATAAAGCACGCGTAAATCAGGGCTACGGATCTTCGCAAGCTCCAAATCAAGCCTGTAATTCTTTAAAAAATAATCAAACAGCATCTGCTGAGCCTGCACTTGGCGCTCTAATTCCCGCAATTGTACAATATCCTGTACAGGCTCTTCAGCTACCGCTTGCTCACCCGCAGCGGCCTCCACCGCCTGCAACTCCGCTTTCAAAGTATCAAGGTTTTTGCGCGCCCGGCTTATGGCATTTTTAGCCTCCGTCTCCATAGATTTTATCGTTTGCGCAGCCTCCGCGCGCAGCGCCTCCAAACCCTCATCCACCGCAATCATGTCAGGATGCTTCGGCCCGTAACGCTCCGACAGCGCCTCTTTCTCTTGCACAAGGACATTTTCGCGCTCTTTAAGCGCTTTCGGCTTCTCCCCGCCAAATTCTAGCAAATCATCAAGGCTCATCCGCACCCCGCCCAAATCCTCCATCATCTTGTACCGTGTCTCGGCCTGCGCCAGCTTGGCCTGCGCCAGAATAAAACTGGATTGCAACTCTGCCGCCTTACTTGCCAAATCCTCCTGAGGCTCAGCCTCCTGCGTAGCTTCCAGCTTTTTCTGATAAGCCGCCAAATTCTGTTCAGCCTCTCGCAAATTCCGCCGCAACTGCGCTAAATAATCATCCAACTCACTGGCCAGACGGACACTCGCATTCGCCTGATATTCGGCGTGCTGGCGCACAAAAATATCCGCCGCCGTATTGGCAATCAGCGCCGCCTTTTGCGGGTCGCGCGCTTCAAACGTGATCTCAATAGCCCGCGCTCCGGAATCCGGGCCCTTCCCCGCCGCAACGCCCGCTTTCAAATGCGCTTTCACAGCTAAAACGGTCGTTTCCAGCGCAATCGTATCGCTAAGCGCATCAAGATTTTTCGGCCCAAACTCAGGATCGCGCACAAGGCCCAGCTCATCTACCACAAGCCGTGCCATCGCCCGCGACACCAGAATTTGCTTGAGCGAATAGATGGATTCTAACGACAACGCGGACGAACCTTCCACCAACGGATCAGGCTCCACCGCAATCACCGCGCGCGATTCATAAAACAGAAAGGAAAAACTGGGCAAGACGAACCCTGCTGACACCACCCGCACCGACAGCAATCCCAAAAGCATAACCGCTAAGAACAAGAATTTTCGCTGCCAGAGTAGGGTCAAAAAGTTACGCATCAGGATTAAAACCAAAAGTAGTATGATTCCATACAACCTTATAGCAAATCACATACGACTTTCTAAAAGAATCTCTCTTTAATCAGAATTATATCACCAGCTTCAAACGGCGAACCAATCCCTGCGCTCATGTAAGTCCCCGCCGTACCCGCCTGCGGACGCAAAATATGGGCGTCTTTCTTGTTTGAACGATAGGTAAACCCGCCCGCATCCTCAATCGCCGCTTCAATCGTCATCCCCGGCTCATACGGATAACTCCCCGGCGAGCGGACCTCGCCCACAATATGAAACATCTTGTTACTCTGAAGCTTGAGGCGCACTATCGGGTTAATGAGATACCCATCGCTCAAAGCCTCGCGCACCAAATTTTGTGCCTCTAGCACACTTTTCCCTTCAATCGCCAGCGCGCCAATCAACGGCAACGCAATCGTCCCTTGCGGAGAAATCGTATAACGCTTGTTAAAATCAGGCTCACCGGCAATGTCCAGTGCCACAACATCACCAGCCGCCAGGATCGTGCGGCTTTGCGCCTGTGCGTGTCCGCCTGCACTAATTATAGCCAGCGTGAGAACAACCACCAGACAGCAACACCGCCAAAATTTTCGAAAATGCATCATTAATGTGAATATTAAGAATGCTGAGGCATTGGATCAAGCGCTTTCAGACTTTTGAGCCCCTGAAGGAGACAACTTCAGAGAATGCTCCACTGGCCGCTTCCCACTTGGAAGCTCCGCCAATGTGATCTGAATATCAATCGGAGACGGGGCATTAGACAGCTCCTCGCTCATCTCCGCCAAAGCCGTAGCAAAGCGGTTCGCCGCCTCCACAGGTTCAGTCTCATAGATTGGCCGCTGCAGCAAAAGCGCGTATTCAAATTTCGCGGTTTGCGCAATAATGTCACTTTGTCGGCGCAGGCGTGACAAAGCTCTAGACAAATTCGCCGCTGCATAATTCGCCGCATAATTCCCGTCCAGCTCAAGGATTTCGCGATAATTTCCAATCGCAATAAACAGCGTAAACGTACGCTCACCATATCGATCTGCGCGTTCAAGAGCAGATAAAAACAGCTGGTTATACGCAGATTTCGCTATCACACCGCCCGCACTGGGGAAATCTTCGGAATCATCACCAATTCGGCGCACAAGATCCAAAAGATACTTCGCATTATCCATGACTTTCTCAAGATAATCGCCGGGCACAGGTTTGGTCAAAAAGTCATTCGCCCCCGCCTGCATCGCCTCGTCAGGCGTAATATTCTCTGATAAAACAACAATATAGGAATATTCACAGCCAAAACGGCGAAAATCGATGATCAGTTGTTGCGCACTTTTGAGTGGTGACGGATCAACGAAAATGACATCAAAATTCTCGTTTTTGGCGTGCTCAATGGCTGTTTCCTTAACCGCTTCGATCACAACATCATGACCACGCTGCTCTAGCTTGGAACGCAGCATGTTCGCGGCCATCTCTTCGCGATCAACGATTAGAATATTCATGAAAATCCCCTAATTTTTCAGCAACCCATCTTTAACCCCTTCAGTATGACGGAATATTGGTTAAAAAACCATCTCAAGAAACTATTTATTTCTCAAAAAAACCCCTAAACCGAACGCCGTAAACGTTTGACATTGCACGATAGCTGGGATACTCAAGGAGAGCTTAAATACATGGCACTTAAGCCCAGGTGGCGGAATTGGTAGACGCGCTACGTTCAGGTCGTAGTTCTCGTAAGGGAGTGAAGGTTCAAATCCTTTCCTGGGCACCACTCTAAACCGTATAAAGGTCAAAAGACCCGATAGAGAATAAAAGCAGCAAACCAATGACCATAACACTCCACAAACACGATATTCCCGCTGATTTAAAACCCAAAGACGCCATCGCCGTCGATACCGAAACGATGGGTCTAAGACCGTATCGTGACCCGCTTTGCGTTGTACAGTTTTCGCTGGGTGACGGCACTGCCCATATTGTACAGATAAACCGTGAAACATATGACGCGCCGAACCTTAAGGCCCTGCTGGCCAATCCCAAGCACGAAAAAATCTTCCACTTCGCGCGCTTTGACATCGCGATCATCAAGAAATATCTCGGTGTTGAATGCACACCTGTTTATTGCACACGTACAGCTTCAAAATTGGTGCGCACCTATACCGATCGTCACGGCTTGCGCGATGTCTGCAAAGAGCTGTTAGGCATAGAGTTGAACAAACAACAACAATCATCTTACTGGGGCGCAGAAGAGCTAACCGAAGACCAGTTGCAATACGCCGCCAATGACGTGCTATATTTGCATGATTTAAAAAAGGGATTTGATGAACGCCTGAAACGCGAAGGCCGCACAGAGATTGCACGGCGCTGTTTCGATGCCCTGCCGCTGCGGGCCGATCTGGACCTTGAGGGCTGGGCCGACATCGACATTTTCGAGCATTAAAACCATGAACGCCAAAGCTGCAGAAATGACAAAAAACGATCACACAAACACGAACAGTGACATCGCCCACGCGCTTGGTGTTTTAAAAATTGAGGCACAAGCGCTGCAGGCCCTGGCCGACACAATAGATGAAAATTTCTCCAACGCCGTTGAGACCATCCACGCCATTAAACAAAGTGACCACCCCGGCCGTCTGATCGTCGCCGGCATCGGCAAAAGCGGGCACATTGCCCGCAAAATTGCCGCCACTATGGCCTCCACAGGCACACCCGCGTATTTCGTTCATCCCGGCGAGGCCAGCCACGGCGACATGGGCATGATCACCGAAAACGATGCCGTCCTGATGCTTTCCAATTCCGGCGAAAATGCAGAACTGTCTGATCTCATCCACTACACACGCCGCTATGAAATTCCGCTGATTGCCATCACCAGCAAGCCTGAAAGCACAATGGCAACCCACGCCGATATCGCGCTTGTCATGCCGAAAATAGACGAAGCCTGCCCCAACGGCCTCGCACCCACCACATCGACAACGATGATGCTGGCACTGGGCGACGCACTCTCCGTCGCGCTGCTCAACCGTATGGGCCTAACGCCCGAACAATATAAAGTCTTCCACCCCGGCGGAAAGCTGGGCCAACGTTTGATGAAAGTCACCGAGCTTATGGTGCCGCTCACCGACATGCCGCTCGCCGATCAATCCACGACCATGGATGCCGCACTCCTCACCATGACGGAAAAGAATTTGGGCGCGATAGTTATTACTGATGAAGGCTACGCCCTCAAAGGCATCATCACCGACGGCGACCTCAAACGCCATATGGGTCCTGATCTTTTGCAAAAAACGGTCGCCGACATCATGACCCCCAATCCTAAAACCATTGAGAGCACCGCTCTGGCTGTCGAAGCGCTCAATGCCATGACCAAGAAAAGCGGCCATTACCTCAGCAGCCTCATCGTCATGGACGGCGATGATATGGTTGGCATGATCCGCATGCAGGATTGCCTGCAGGCCGGGCTCGCGTAAAGGACAGCGCATGACTCACGATTCTCAGGATCCTGAAAACACCCCCGAAACCAAAGACCGCCTCGTCGGGATCTCACCCGTACGCCAACCACGTAAACACAGCAAAAACTATTCCACCATCATCAAAACCGTGCAGATCACACTGCCGATCATCGCGCTGGGCATCATTTTAGTGACATTCAACTGGAACAGGTTCCAGGACGAAGGCATAGCCCCCATTCAAAAACGCGCCGAAGAAATCGTGCAAACCAACATCACTAAAAATGAATTGCTTAACCCCCGCTTCGAAAGCGTCGATGACAAAAACCAGCCCTATACCCTGATCGCCGAGCGCGCCACACAGGAAAAATCCGATGAGGACATCGTCATGCTCGAAAGCCCCAGCGGAGAAATGAAACTCAATAGCGGCGATGTCGTCACGCTCACCGCCAAAAACGGCGAATACGCACAAAGCCTGCGCCAGCTCATGCTGACCGACGACGTCAAACTCTTTTACAACAACGAATACGAAATGGATACGCAGGCATTGCATATCGACATGCAAACCAGCAAGGCATCCTCCGACGTTGATGTTTTCGCCAAAGGCCCCGAAGGCACCCTCGAAGCAAAAGGCCTCAAAGGATCATCGATTGACGAAACGCTCATCTTCACCGGCCCCGCCAAGCTGGTACTGATCGTCGAAAAAGACGCTTTGAATATGGGAGGATTACCCCAATGAAATACGCTCTCGCACTACTTCTGGCTTTAAGCATCGCCGCACCAACGCAGGCTCAAACCCTGACAGGTCCCGTAAGCGAAGAACCCGCACAGCAAGCACAGTCCGCACCTGCACCAATGCCCACACCTGCACCCGAACCCGCACCAACGACTGTCGACAATTCAAAAGAACCGCTCGAAATCACCGCTGACAACACGCTGGAATGGCTCCGCAGCGATAAACGTTTCATCGCCCGCGGCAACGCGCTCGCTGTGCAGGGCACTTCGTCTGTCGCCGCGCAAACGCTCACCGCCGATTACCGCGAAAGCGAAGACGGCGGCATCCAGATTCACACCCTCAAAGCCGAAACCAGCGTGATCTTATCCTCCAATGAAAGCAAAGCTCTCGGCGACCTTGCAGTTTACGACCTTGATAAAGGCCTCGCCACACTGACAGGCAACGATTTGCGCATGACGTCCCCGGATCAAACCGTCACCGCCAAAGAGAAATTCGAATATTGGGTCGAAGACGGTCGCCTCAATGCCATCGGCAACGCCGTCGCCATACGCCCTAAAGCAAACGGACAGGGCCAAGACAAACTCGCCGCCGACGTGATCTCCGCTGTCCTAAAGGACAACGCCAAAGGTCAGCGCGTGCTCCACACACTCGAAGCCAAAGGCAACGTCGTCATCACCACACCAACAGAAATCGCCACCGGCAATTACGGTATTTACCGCGCCTCAACCAATATGGCCGAGCTGCAAGGCAATGTCGTCATCACCCGCGGGCCCAATGTTCTGAAAGGAGACCGCGCCGAAGTGGACATGAACACAAACACCAGCAAAATTTTCGGCTCCCCCACCCAAGGCGGCCGCGTCAGCGGGACTTTCTACCCCGGTTCGAAATAGGCACAACACACTGGATATTCTGCGTAAAATACACTAACTTAAGACGATGAATACGACCTCAAAGCTCCCGCCCAAAGCACGTATCAAAGAAGTTCCCAAGGGGCTGAGCATTCAGCACCTCTCAAAGAGCTACAAAAAACGTCCGGTTTTGCGCGATGTCAGCTTCTCGCTACAGCGCGGCGAGGCCGTCGCCCTTTTGGGCCCCAATGGCGCAGGTAAAACAACGTCATTCTACATCACAACCGGGCTGATCGCCCCCGATGGCGGGCACATCTTCCTCGACGGTCAGGACATCACAAACTACCCCATGTACCGCAGATCGCGCATGGGCATCGGCTATCTACCGCAAGAATCCTCCATCTTCCGCGGCCTCAGCGTCGAAGACAACCTCCGCGCCGTCATCGAGGCTCAGGACCTTGAACAGGACGACCAGGAACTCCTGCTCGAAGATTTATTAGGCGAATTCGGAGTCGCCCATTTGCGCCGTACACCCGCACTGGCACTGTCTGGCGGAGAACGCCGCCGCGTCGAAATCGCCCGCGCACTAGCCGCACGCCCGCAGTTTATATTGCTTGATGAACCTTTGGCCGGGATCGATCCCATTGCTGTTGCCGATATCCGCGGTCTCATCGCACACTTAAAAGACCGCGGCATCGGCGTGCTCATCACCGATCACAATGTCCGCGATTGTTTGGGAATCGTTGACCGCGCTTACATCCTACATGACGGCGCAGTCCTGATGGAGGGCGCCGCCGAAGACATCGTCGACAACGAAGACGTCCGCCGCGTTTATCTGGGTGAAGGGTTCAAACTTTAGGGCTTAAACATACAAATTTGCCTAAGTAAGAATAAATTGCTACTATATTTTCATAATATTTTAATTTAAGGGGTGGATTCTTATGAAATTATTAATAAAATCAATAGCTTTAGGGTTGTCTGTTCTTGTCTTAATGGCAGGGTCGGCAAACGCGCAAACTAATATATTTGTTGTTCTGGATGGCTCAAACTCCATGTGGGGACAGGTTGAGGGAACTGCAAAAATTCAAACGGCGCTTGGCAGCCTTTATAAAACTATTGAGGCGTTCCCTGAAAACTCTCAAGCAGGACTTATTGCCTACGGACACCGCGAAGAAAAAAACTGCGAAGATGTTGAAACGCTCTTGCCGCTAACACCCGTTACTAAAGACAGTTTTGTGAAAGCTACAGAAAATTTCACGCCCAAGGGTAAAACGCCGATTGCAGCTTCATTAGAATATGCAGCAAAACAATTCACACAAAATGATGCAAACAATAACATCGTTTTGATTTCTGACGGCATTGAAACCTGCGGGGGAGATCCATGCGCAGCAATTAAACGACTACGCACAGAAGAAGGTTTGAACGTGGATGTGCATGTGATCGGCTTTGATGTAGACAATGAAGCACAGGCGCAACTGAAATGCATCGCAGAAGCCGGAAACGGAAAGTATATTACGGCCAGTAACAATCAAGGGCTTGAAGATGCCTTTGAAGAAGTCGCTGAAACCGTTGCAGTCCGTGAAAAGAAGTTTGTTGCCAAACAAAAACCAGAGTCTCTAAAAACAATCGAAATTGGCAATGTGGTTTTCCATACTGAATTTGATGCCCCTCTTTCCGAAACAGATTGGAACGTACATAACGAAATTCCTATGCTTTACGGCGCAAATTCAGGCACATTGACTATCGCGGCCGATCAGACGCATCTACAAAACGTAATCGTTCTTAATCGCGAACTTCCGGAAGGCGACTGGCAAGCCACGATAACATTCCGCCTCGACGTTTTAACCGGGCATGAAGAACTTAACCTTGGGTTATATCAATCACCTGAACAATTTGTTTTTGCTCAAACAGGTCTGATAAAAAATTACCCAGAGCCTCTTCTGGCTACGCGTTTTATCGTCCAGGCTGGTGAAAAGAAAGCCAAGTCAGAACCCCAACAAATTTTAAAATTTAACTGCCACGCAAAGGATGAAAACGGAAACAATATTTATGATAGCTTTGGCGATTGTGCAAATGAAGCAGGCGCATTCAAAAAGTTTTTGAAAAATAATGTAGGTCAAATGATCCTGAGCAAGGAGGGCAACAACCTAATTTCAAAAGTACGCTTCAAATATGATTACCCACAAGATTGGGTGGAAACGAGCTTTCCTCTAATTAATCCGTTTGGAAAAATCGCGCTTAATTTTAATAGCAATGATGATTCAACTTCTACCATTCACATTGATGAATTTAAGCTGGAAAAAATTAACGTCGAAAAATCAGAATAAACACGTATGAAATTCATAAATTAAGGCCGGAAATTTTCTCCGGCCTTTTTTCATGCTAGAATGTAAGTATGAGCAAGATATCGCAGCGCCTGGATCTCAGGCAGTCTCAAAATCTCGTTATGAC
>CAYGNI010000029.1:0-18113 GCA_964351195.1 uncultured Micavibrio sp. | reverse complement strand
GGTGACGCCGGCCTTGTAGTGGATGAAGTTCATTGTTTTTTGGACGACTGCGAGGTCGAATTGCGGTGACATGCCGATATCTTCGCCGAACATAACCCATTCTTGTGTATTGTCCTTTTTGAAACGGGCCAAGACTTCATAATGCTGGGCTTCGAGGGTTTTTAGGTTGACGATGGGTTGGAAATGAATGTCGAAGTCACCTTCTTCTATCATCTTTTTGAATTGTTGAATTTTAGTTGTGTTTTCGACGACGTATGTTTTGAGGCCTGCGCTTAATGTCTCAATGTCGAGATCCGTGCCGGATTTCTCAAGCTCGCTGAGTGTATAATACAGGGCACGGCTGGCTTCTTTGCTGGTGAGTTCTTTGAGGTCGGCTTCAACTGTTTTTGATTCAATTTCGATGCCGTCACCGTCCGGATCGAATTCTTTTGAGATTTCGGTGATCTTTTGTTCGATTTCCTGGGTATCTTTTGTGCTGTCGTGGATAAAGGAGTATTTGTCGCCCTGTAGTTCACCCACAGCGTTTCCACCGATGGATTCTTCTTTGAGCAAATCTGAAATCTGGCCAATCATATTGGCCCAGTTTTCTTCAGAAATGTTCTCTGTTCGGCCAAAGTCGAAGATGGTGACGGAGGTTTCTATGCCTTTTTCAATAGCTGTTTCGAAGGCTTTTTCGGCTTGGTCATAAAACTCTTCTTTATTGTAGATAGAATCGTCGAATTCTTCGTCTCTGAATTCGCCCTGATTGTAGAAGGAGTCGTCAAAATCATCCTCTTTTTTTTTAACCTCATCGCTGTTGAACTGGCTGTCGTCGAATTTTTCGTCTCCGGCTTGGAAGCCTGTTGTCAGAAGTTCTTCGCGGTCGGTGATGGAGGCGGCGACTGCCTCTTCCATCATGATGTTTGAGATGCTTAAGGTGAGGTAGAAATTTTCCTGGTCGGGCATTTTGATGCCGGTGATAATGCCTTTGCGGTTGCTGAGTTTTGTGTCGAGATCAACAATGATGGGGCCGCAGCGCACCCCTGTTAAAGCTTTGTCTTTAAGTTCGGTTAGTTTTGGGTGTTCAGCCACAGCAAAGAGGTCGAGCCAGTTTTTCTTCATCAGGCTGTCTGCGTCGATCCCTGTTAAGCCTTTGGCCGCGCCGTGGGCATAAATAATGTTGCCTTCGAACGAAACCTCGATGAATAAATCAGCCGACGCGAAGGCGAAGGCTAAAAAGCGGTCGCGTTGTTTTTTAATTGTGTCTGCGGATGCCATGATGCTTTTGGGTGAGATTCTTCGTAAAGAGGTTAACTTCCACGAAATACCTTACCACAATAATGGCTTATAGCGGTGAAGATAGGTGGTTTATTTTTTACGCAGAATTTTTGCGGCGTCGATTGCGCCATAAGTAAGGATACCATCACAGCCCGCCCGTTTAAAGGCTAATAAGCTTTCCATCAAGCAAGAATCGTAATCGAGCCATCCGTTTTCAGATGCGGCTTTGAGCATCGCGAATTCGCCGCTGACGTGGTAGGCGAAGGTAGGCATGTGAAAGCTTTGTTTGATGCGGCGGATGATGTCGAGATAGGGCAGGCCGGGTTTGACCATGATCATGTCTGTACCTTCGGCGATGTCTAGGGCGACTTCGCGCAGGGCTTCGTCGGTGTTGGCGGGGTTCATTTGATAGGTCTTTTTATCGCCTTTAAGGGCGGCGCCGGAGTTTACGGCATCTCTGAAGGGACCGTAAAATGCCGATGCGTATTTGGCGGCGTATGAGAGTATGGCTATGTTTTGGAAGCTGTTGTCGTCGAGTTTTTTACGAATGGCTTTGATGCGCCCATCCATCATGTCAGATGGGGCGATGATGTCGGCACCGGCTTGTGCTTGAATTAGGGCCTGGCGGCTTAAGATTTCTATGGTTTCATCGTTGATGACATAGCCATCGGGAGAGAGCACGCCGTCATGGCCGTGGGATGTATAAGGGTCTAGGGCAACATCCGTGATGATGCCGATATTGGGGATGCTTGATTTAAGGGCATGAATGGTGCGGCAGATGAGGTTGTCCGGATTTGTGGCTTCGGAGCCACGTTCGTTTTTCTTTTCGGGAGTTGTCACCGGGAAGAGCGCGATTGCGGGAATGCCGAGGTCTGCGGCTTCTTTGATGTGCTCAATCGTCAAGTCAATGGATTGGCGGTTTACGCCAGGCATTGAAGCGATCGGGCTTGTTTCGTTGCGGCCTTCAGTTACGAAGACCGGAAGGATTAGATCGGATGAATGTAAGCGGTGTTCTTCAACCATATCGCGAAGCCAGGCATGGGTGCGCAGTCTGCGCATGCGCAATGCTGGAAAACTCCCGCTTTGGGCTTGCTCTGATACGAAACTGTCCGTATCCTCAGTTATATTTGCGTCTCTTGGTGTATCCTTGGGAGCCATTTGCATTTTTAACCATTTTGTGTCGTATGAATCAAGGTTTTCCCACTTCTGAAATAGTGTTTTCTCAAAACAACGGTGTCGGGCAAATTATATTGAATCGTCCAGCGGCGCTTCACGCTCTCTCTTTGGAGATGATTAGGGAGATTTCTGCCATTCTTAAAAAATGGGAGGAAGATGATACAATTCAGTGTGTTGTCTTCAGGGGTGATGGTGATCGTGCCTTTTGTTCCGGCGGGGATGTAAAGTCCTTTTATAATTCGGGCATGGGGTATAGACGCGGGCAAGTTGATCAGAGTATTCCAAGAGTGTTTTTTGCAGAAGAATACTCGCTTAATAAACAGATTTTCCATTATTCCAAGCCTACGATAGCGTTCATGAACGGTATAACGATGGGCGGCGGATATGGGATTGCCGGGCATTGTCAGAGCCGTATAGCAACCGAAAAGACCGTTTTTGCGATGCCAGAGGTGGCTATCGGGTTTTTCCCTGATGTCGGGGCGGCGTATCATTTAAACCGTGCGCCGGAGAATTTTGGGCGTTATCTCGCACTGACCGGGCAGCATATTGGTCCGGGGGAGATGCTAGCTGCGGATCTTGCGGATATTTATATGGAGCTTGATGATTATGGTGGCCTGATTGAAGCTTTGGAGTCTGCTCAGGGGGGCGATGCGGGGTCTGTCTGTTACAAGCTGTCCAAGCCATGTCCGGATGCTCAAGTCTTTGGAAAGTATGGGGCCGTGATTGCTGATGTTTTTGCGCCGCAAAATGTGGCTGATATGTTTGAGAAACTCAGGAAGGCCGGGGGCTCTTTTGCGGAAGAAACCTTTAATTTTTTTGCGAAAGTGTCGCCTCTGAGTGTTTGTGTGACATTGCGCCATCTTGATGTATGTCAGGGTCTTGAGTTTGACGGCGTTATGGAAGAGGATTTCCTACGGGCACAGCGGTTTATTGAGTATCCGGATTTGTATGAAGGGATTCGTGCGGCTCTCATTCAAAAGGATAAAACACCGTTATGGGAGCCTGAAACCTTTAATCAGGTGTCTGAAGCTGATATTAATCGCTACTTTAAGCCTACCGGGTATCTGCTTGCAGACGTTAAGATTTTTGCGGCTTAAGGGGCTTTGGAAATTAAACGTTTCGTTAACTTCTCTTCTCTATTATGATGTGTTTGATATTGCGGACTTGACCTTAAGGGGGCATGTCTTCAGTATTAAATCGTTAAATTAGTCATTCTTTGGAGTTTATCACAGTGACAGCTACACCGTATTACGAAGCTATTCAATTGATTGAACGGTTGCACCGCCACTTTCTGGATGTTTTGAAAGTTGAGCTGGATAAAAAAGGCATTCAGGATATCAATAACGTGCAAAGCATGATTTTGCACAATATTGGCGCGGATGAATTGACTGTCGGGGAATTGACCATTCGCGGGTATTACCTTGGTTCTAACGTGTCGTATAACGTGAAGAAGATGGTCGAGAACGGGTATTTGATTCAGGCGCGCAGCGTGCATGACAAGCGTTCTATCCGCGTGAAGTTGTCCGAGAAGGGGACTGAGCTGAACACAATGATTTCAGAGATGTTTGCCCGTCATGAAGGACAGATTGCCGGCACGGAGATTACGGAAGAGCGTTTGCGTGAGCTGAGTTCTACTATGAAGATGCTTGAGCGGTTCTGGGCGAGCCAGACGCAGGGTTACAGCAGTTTTTAAAAAAAAACTTTATATTTAAATTGACATGAACTTTTTTTATGTGAAGTCTTTTTTCATGTCTGAACAACAGAGTCTAGCAAGGCTTAATGTTTCTCACTTGACCCTCTTTGGAGGTGATTGGGGCGAAGAAGTCATATTGCTTTCCAAGCAAGGGATTGAATGGATTTATGAGGTTTTTGATGAAGCTTTCAGGCATTCATTGCCAAGAGCTGCTCAAATTAGTTTGCTGGCAAATGCAACGGAATTAGGCGTAAATGTTTCCCCTTTAAAGGCTGTTTTTGAGAAAATTTCTGGTGGTACTAATATTCTTGATCTGATTATAGATGGATTTTATGGCGATGCAATGTTGCCAGATGAAAAAATATGGTTAAGTAAGTTAACTTACGAATTACTTGCCGCGGATATGGTAGCTTCTGCAAACCAAGCAATTAAGAGAATTAATCAAATAGACCGTCCTGCAATTAATGATATTAGTGTTGAAGATGTGGTCAGCGCTCAACGCGTATTACGTGTTTGTCTTATTAAACATGCGACAGAACGTGGGGTTTTTGGTCCTAATTATACTCTTCGAGCTATAGGTCCTGTAGCTGATTCTGCACTTCTTAATATTCGTGATTAGGTAAAGGCCTGCTCGCCGGTCATGGCGCGTCCCAGGATAAGGGCGTGGATATCGTGGGTGCCTTCGTAGGTGTTGACGGCCTCGAGGTTACAAGCGTGGCGCATGATGTGGTATTCATCGGCGATGCCGTTACCGCCATGCATGTCGCGCGCGATTCTTGCGATCTCTAACGCTTTGCCGCAATTGTTTCTTTTTAGCAGGGATATGGCCTCTGGCGCGGCTTTATCGTCGTCGCGCAGGCGGCCAAGGCGGTGGCATGCGGTGAGGCCCAATGTGATTTCGGTTTGCATATCGGCGAGTTTCTTTTGGATGAGTTGTTGGGCGGCCAAAGGTTTGCCAAATATTTTACGATCCCTGACGTAATTACGGGCGCGGTGCCAGCAATCTTCGGCGGCGCCCATGACGCCCCATGCGATGCCGTAGCGGGCGGAGTTCAGGCACATAAAGGGCGCCTTGATCCCGAAGGCGTCGGGCATACGGTTTTCTTCGGTGACTTCAACTTCATCCATGGCGATGCCGCCCGTCGGCGCGGCGCGCAAGGAGAGCTTGCCTTCGATTTTGGGGGCGGTGAGGCCCTTCATGCCTTTGTCGAGAATAAAGCCGCAGATTTTACCGTCGTGATCGCCGCCGTGAACGCGGGCCCAGACGATAAACACTTCGGCAATGGGCGAATTGGAAATCCATTGTTTCGCGCCCGATATTTTGTATTTTCCGTTTTCGTAGACGGCTTTGGTGCGCATATCGTTGGGATCGGAGCCGCCGTCGGGTTCGGTGAGGCCAAAGCAGCCGACATACTCTCCGCTTGCGAGTTTGGGGAGGTATTTTTGTTTTTGGTCTTCGGTGCCGAACATATAAATCGGCAGCATGACGAGGGAGGATTGCACGGAATAGCAGGAGCGGTAGGCGGAGTCGACGCGTTCCAGCTCGCGGGCAATCAGCCCGGCGGAGGTGTAGTTTGTGCCTGCGCAGTCATATCCTTCAATCATGGGGCCAAGGAGGCCGAGCTCACCCATTTCGTTCATAATGGAGCGGTCAAAGTTTTCTGTGCGGTAGGCTTCGAGCACGCGGGGCTGGAGCTTCTTTTGCGCGTAATCACGGGCGGTTTTCTGGATCAGCTTTTCATCTTCGGTTAAAAGATCGTCGAGGTTGAAGGGGTCTTCCCAATTAAAATCAGCTTTTTTCATCTTTTAATTTTAACACGTTATAAGGTTTGGCTATATTCTTTTTATGAGCAGGGCAATCTTACAAGGCCGGGAAGTGATTTTGGAGTTTTTTCCTGTGGGGAATGTCGTCAAGGTGACGGCGATGGATACTAAAAGCCTGACCGAGGTTTCGATTCAGGGACCCAAAAGTGCGGGGGAAGATGTTTTGAAGCGCAATGCGCTGAAACGCCTTGAATATGTGATGAAGAAAAAGGGTTTGATTTCTTAGGGGGAACCACACTATATAGTGTGCATGACACGCCCGATAGCCATAGCTTGTGACCATGGAGGTTATGATTTGAAAGAGGAGATTAAGTCTCGCTTTGCCTCTTTTGAGTGGCTTGATCTTGGGACTGACTCAACCGAGTCGGTTGATTATCCGGATTTTGGACAGAAACTGGCCGAGGTGATTGCCGCGGGGGAGGCTGATTTCGGGATTGCGATATGCGGGACCGGGATCGGGATTTCGATTGCGGCGAACCGTAACCCGGCTGTGCGGTGCGGGCTTTGTACCGATACGACGATGGCGCGGCTGACGCGCCAGCATAATGATGCGAATGTGCTTGCGCTGGGTGCACGGATTACGGGCGTTGAAAGCGCGATGGATATTGTAGATACATTTTTGAACACGGAATTTGAAGGCGGGCGTCATCAGAGGCGTGTTGATAAGTTGAAAGGTTAACTTACGCGGAGTAGCGGAGATTTGGAGTTTTTTTATATTTGTTTGTATTAAAAAGTACTCCGTTCCTCCGGGCCTCCGCGTAAAACATAAAGCAGAGGAAATGTTATGAGCAATGCAGCAAGGAAAGAAGATATGGTTGATCAGTTTTTTACGGGTGATTTGCGGGATGTTGACCCGGAAGTGTACGAAGCGACACGCGGTGAGTTGAACCGTCAGCAAACGCAGATCGAGCTTATTGCATCGGAGAATATTACTTCGAAAGCGGTTTTGGATGCGCAAGGGACGGTTTTGACCAATAAATATGCGGAAGGCTATCCGGGGCGCCGGTATTACGGCGGGTGCGAATTTGCGGATGTGATTGAGAAGCTGGCGCGTGAGCGGGCGAAAGAATTGTTCGGGGCGAAATATGCGAATGTGCAGCCGAATTCCGGTTCGCAGGCAAATCAGGGTGTTTATACGGCGTTGCTTCAGCCCGGTGATACGATTTTAGGCATGTCTTTGGCGGCTGGCGGGCATTTGACACACGGCGCGGCGCCGAACCAATCCGGGAAGTGGTTTAATGCGATTCAATACGGTGTGCGCGAAGAAGACTCTCTTTTGGATTATGAAGAGGTCGAGCGTTTGGCCAAAGAACACAAGCCGAAGATGATTGTGGCCGGGGCTTCGGCGTATCCGCGTCAGATTGATTTCAAGCGTTTCCGTGAAATTGCGGATTCTGTTGGCGCGTATTTGATGGTCGATATGGCGCATTATGCCGGTTTGATTGCCGGTGGTTCTTATGAATCACCTGTGCCACATGCGCATGTGACGACGACGACAACGCATAAAACTTTGCGGGGACCGCGTGGCGGGATGATCCTGACCGATGATCTGGAGATCTTTAAGAAGATCAATTCTGCGATTTTCCCGGGTATTCAGGGCGGGCCTTTGATGCATGTTATTGCTGGTAAAGCGGTGGCTTATGGCGAAGCTTTAAAGCCAGAATTTAAGGATTATGCGAAGGCGATTGTTGATAATGCGCGCGTGCTTGCTGAAACACTTAAGGCTGGCGGTGCGGATATTGTATCCGGTGGGACGGACAGCCATATTGTGCTTTTGGATCTGCGTCCGAAAGGTTTGACTGGTAAGGACACAGAAGAAGCATTGGAACGTGCAGGGATGACCTGTAACAAAAATGCTGTACCGTTTGATCCTGAGCCGCCGATGGTGACATCCGGTGTTCGTTTGGGTACGCCGGCCGCGACGACACGTGGTTTTGGTACATCGGAATGGAAGCAAGTTGGTGAGATGATCATTGAGGTTCTTGATGGTTTGAAGGCCAACGGCGCCGAAGGGAATGCTGCACTTGAGAAAGACGTGAAAGCCAAGGTCGAAGCTTTGTGCGCAAGGTTCCCGATTTATCCGACCCTCTAGCCAACCCTCTAGGAGGCTTATATGAAGTGTCCGTTTTGTGGACATGAAGAAACGCAAGTGAAGGATTCGCGCCCGACGGAGGATAATTCCGCGATTCGGCGGCGTCGCGAATGCCCGGAGTGTGAGCAGCGTTTCACATCTTTTGAGCGGGTGCAGCTTCGTGAGATGACAGTGCTTAAAGCAGGTGATCGCAAGCAGCCGTTTGATCGTGACAAGATTATCAAATCCATGCAGGTTCCCGATTTATCCGACCCTCTAGCCAACCCTCTAGGAGGCTTATATGAAGTGTCCGTTTTGTGGACATGAAGAAACGCAAGTGAAGGATTCGCGCCCGACGGAGGATAATTCCGCGATTCGGCGGCGTCGCGAATGCCCGGAGTGTGAGCAGCGTTTCACATCTTTTGAGCGGGTGCAGCTTCGTGAGATGACAGTGCTTAAAGCAGGTGATCGCAAGCAGCCGTTTGATCGTGACAAGATTATCAAATCCATGCAGATCGCTTTGCAAAAGCGCCCTGTTGAGCTGGAAGAGATTGAAAAGGCGGCGAATGCGATTGTTCGCAATCTGGAATCGCGCGGCGAGCCGGAGATTAAATCCGAAAAAATCGGTGAAGAGGTGATGAAGGCTCTGATCGGTCTCGATGTCGTCGGGTATATTCGCTATGCCAGTGTTTATAAGGATTTCCGTGAGCCTGGTGATTTCAATTCCTTTGTTGAAGATCTCAAACAACTACAAGCCAAAGCCAAATGAGTTTTACCGAGCATGAAGCCTATATGCGCATGGCAATTTCGATTGCGCAGGATGGGCTGGGGCGGACATGGCCGAATCCTACGGTTGGGTGTGTGATTGTTCAAGGTGGGCGTGCGATTGGGCATGGGCGCACTGCGGATAGCGGACGGCCGCATGCGGAGACTGAAGCTCTCAAAATGGCGGGGGATGCGGCGAAAGGCGCTACGGCTTATGTCAGTTTGGAGCCGTGCAATCATCATGGAAAGACACCGCCGTGTTCGCAAGCGTTGATCGATGCGGGTGTGGGCAAGGTTTATGTGGCGTGTGAGGACCCGGACCCCAGAACGGCGGGGCAAGGGATTGCGGCGCTGCGCGCGGCAGGGATTGAGGTTGAGCTTGGATTGTGCGTGGATTTGGCTTTGGCCGTGAATGCCGGGTTTTTTAAGTGTTTACGTACGGGCACGCCTTTTGTCGTTTTGAAGCAGGCGGTGTCTGCCGATGGGATGGTGGCGGCGCTGAAGTCGCATGGACCGGATCAACGCACCTATATTAGCGGGCCAGAGGCCCAAAGTTTTGTACATGAATTGCGCGCGACATTTGATGCTATCGGCGTTGGGGTTAATACGGTTTTGTCAGATAATCCTTTGCTGACGGTGCGTTTGGACGGGTATGAGCATTCTCTTGTGCGGGTGGTATTTGATTCACATCTGCGCATTCCTCTGGAGAGTAATCTGGTGCAAACGGCGTCGCGTGACCCTGTATGGGTCTGTTATCAGGATGCATCGCCGGATACGGTGGCGGCGTTGGAGGCGGCGGGTGTGAAGCTATTTCAAACCGGTAGAAGCGTGCAATCGGCGCTTGAGGTTTTGGGGGCTCAGGGGATTACGCGGCTTTTGGTTGAAGGTGGGCCGACGTTGCATGGGGCGCTTTTACAAGCAGGCTTGGCAGATCAGGCTATGATTTTAAAATCGCCCAAAACTATCGGCGCAGGTGGCTTAAAGGGTGCTGATTTTGAGGCAAGCGGGTTTGAATGCATTGAAAAACGTGACCTCGGTGAAGATTTACTGGAAATTTTCTGTCCCGCACCCTAGATTGCGTTCATGTTTACGGGACTTATTCAGGATATTGGCCGTGTGCGCTCCATTGAGAAGGATGGGGATTGGCGCATTGTGATTGATACGGAGCTTGATATGGCGCGTGAGGCCGTAGGCGCGTCGATTGCTTGCAGTGGGTGTTGTCTGACGGTCGTCGATAAGGGTGAGGGCTGGTTTGCGGTTGATGTGTCGGCGGAGAGCTTGTCGAAGACGGGCATCGGTGATTGGGACATCGGCACGGCGGTGAATTTGGAACCGTCCTTGCGGCTTGGTGATGAGATGGGCGGGCATATTGTGTCGGGCCATGTTGATGGGCTAGCGGAATTGACCGATATCAAGGAAGAGGGTGACTCCCGGCGTTTAAAGATTAAGGTGTCGCAAGATTTGGCGGCGTTTGTTGCGCCGAAAGGCTCGGTGGCGCTGGATGGCATTTCTCTGACAGTGAACGAGGTTGATGGGACTGTGTTTGGCGTGAATATTATCCCGCACACATGGGATGCGACGACGCTTGCGGAGCGTAAAGTCGGCGATCATTTGAATTTGGAGATTGATATGTTGGCGCGCTATGTGGCAAGACAGTTGTCAGTGAATAGTTAGTCGTTACTAGAAGGTTTTTATGAGCAAGAAAATCGCAGTGTTATCCGCGTCCTGGCATACGCCGATTGTAGAATCGGCGGAGCGGGCTTTTGTGGAGGTCATGGAAGCCGCCGGGCATAAGGTTACGGTGATCAAAGTACCGGGCAGCCTTGAGATCCCTTTGAGCGGTAAGCTTGCGTTTGATCGCGGGTTTCATTTGGCCGTTGGGATTGGGTTTGTCACTGATGGTAAGATTTATCACCGCGAGTTTGTGGCGCAGAGCGTTGTGCAGAGCATTCTGGATGTCTCGCTGGCCTCGGAAAAGCCATTCTTATCAGTTGTTTTGGCGCCGCAGAACTTTGAAGAGGGGAATGCGGAGCACGAAAAATGGTTTGCGGATCACATGGCGATTAAAGGGCAGGAAGCGGCGCAGGCGGCGCTGCGGATGCTTGCGGTTCCCGGCGAGATCAAAGCAGCATCATGAGTGAGGGGTCCCAAAAAGCAAAGGCTTTGTCGGCGCGGCTTATGGCTGTGCAGGCGGTGTATCAGATGCGCTATACCAAAGAGCCGCTTAAAAGCGTGTATCAGGAATTTATCACGCATCGCAAAGAGCCTGAGGTGGATGGTGAGAAGCTGGTTCCACCGGATGGGCGCTTGTTTAAGCAGATTTTGTATGGGGTGGAAGAGCGCTATGTTGAGCTGGACAGCGTGTTATCCGCCAATCTTAAGAAAGATGCCAGTGACCGCGAAGTGGAGCTGCTCTTGGAGGCGATTTTGCTGTGTGGGGCCTATGAATTATTGGTGCAAACCGATATTGACGCGCCGATCATAATCAATGACTATTTAAATGTCGGGCATGCTTTTTACGATAAAAATGAAGTTGCCTTGATCAATGGCGTTCTGGATTCTGTTGCCAAAGCTTTCCGTTAGAGAAAGATAAAATTTTATTTTGCGTTGCACCTCTTTTTTTCCTCAAAATAGCCTCTCCAGGCTATAATTTATGTCAAATTACATTGTATTTTATCTAATAATAACCGGCTGTTAAGGGTTTGCGTACTATACTGAGAGTCGTAGGGTTCTTATTAAAGTTAGGGTTCAAATTAAATGAAATTGTTAGTCATGATTGTTGGCGCTTTGCTCGTCCTCGGTGGAGGCGGTGCGGGTGCCTATTTCTATTTCATGAATCAAGCCGAGGCCTCTGCGCCGGAAGGTGAAGAGCATGAAGTGGCCAAGGAAGAAGCACATGAGGTTGATCGTTCACATTATGAATATGTAGAGCTTGATCCCCTTATTTTGCCGATTGTTGACAATAGCGGCGTGAGCCAGGTCGTTAGCATGGTGGTTGCTTTAGAAGTTGTGGATGCTGCCTCGGCAGACAAGGTAAAAAAGTTAGCGCCGAAGATTAAAGATGCCTATATTCAGGATCTTTACGGGATGCTCAATGAACATGCGGCGCTTAGAGGTGGCGTGATTCAGGTGGGCTATATTAAGAAGCGTTTGAATAAAATCAGCGTTGATGTGATCGGTGAAGAAGGTTTTAGCGATGTATTGTTGCAGGTTGTGCAGCAAAGACCGCTGTAAAGTTTATTTGATGTGAACCCTCTAATAACAAAAACATCAAACACTTGCCCCGCTCTGTTTACAGGGTGGGGCTTTTTCTATTTTGGCGCTTTGTGATGTTTTCCAGAGCCCCGTTGTTTGAGCAGTGGTTTAGCAATGCGCCGGGGATGAAGGCGTGTGTTGTTTTGCGGTGCAATAACGATTTTATTCTTTATGGCTTTTCGCCCCAGTTTCAAAAGTTTAGTATCGGAAAATTATCTTGAGTGAAACGATTCTTCGCTTAAGGTTTTGATCTTAAAATAAAGTAATACCAAACACGTAAAAATAAGGGGATTGAAAACTATGGAACTCTTTTACTCCGCAATTTTGGGGTGCGGGCTCATAGCATTAATTTATAGTGCTCTGGCTTCCCGAAAAATTATGTCGGTTAGCGCCGGCTCTGAGCGTATGCAGGAAATTGCAGGCGCTATTCAAGAAGGTGCGGCGGCTTATCTGGCGCGGCAATATAAAACGATTGCGATTGTCGGCATTGTTGTGGCCGGCTTGCTCTATATGACACTTGGCGGGCATGTTGCGCTTGGGTTTGTCATTGGCGCGGTATTGTCCGGGCTTGCAGGGTATAACGGCATGGTCGTATCGGTGCGCGCCAACGTGCGCACGGCGCAAGCGGCGACTGAAAGTTTGTCCAAGGCTTTGGATGTTGCGTTCAAGGCCGGTGCGATTACAGGGATGCTTGTTGTCGGTTTGGGTTTGATTGGCGTAGCTGGATATTATTTCTATCTCCAGTATGACCTTGGTCTTTCCGCTTTAGAAGGTGAAGAGCGTCTTTATGTCCTGCGCGAAATTCTTGTTGGACTTGTTGCGCTTGGGTTTGGAGCTTCTTTGATTTCGATCTTTGCGCGTTTGGGCGGCGGGATCTTTACGAAGGGCGCGGATGTTGGTGCGGACCTTGTTGGTAAGGTTGAGGCCGGTATTCCTGAAGATGACCCACGCAATGCTGCTGTGATTGCCGATAACGTTGGTGACAATGTTGGCGATTGTGCCGGTATGGCTGCGGATTTGTTTGAGACATATGCCGTGACCATCGTTGCGACTATGCTGATCGCGTTTAGTGCGTTTGCTCCGGAAAATGTGGAGCAGATGATGCTGTTGCCGTTGTTTATCGGCGGGGTCAGTATTTTGGGGTCTGTTGCCGGGACTGTGTTTGTGCGTCTTGGAAAAAGCCAGAATGTGATGAATGCATTGTATAAGGGCTTTTTGGCCAGTGCGATCTTGTCCGCTGTTTTACTTGCGTTTGCTTTGGCGAAGGTGGGTATGGATACCGGGTATCTGATGGCCGATGGCAGCATGACTTCAGCGGCTGATTTGTTCACATGTATCATTATTGGTCTTGTTGTGACGGGTCTGATTATCTGGATCACAGAGTACTATACCTCTACGGAATATCGTCCGGTGCGGGTGATCGCGAAGGCGTCTGAGACTGGTCATGGTACGAATGTTATCCAGGGGCTTGCGATTTCTATGGAGGCGACGGCGCTTCCGGTTCTGGTGATTTGTGGTGGGATTTATTTCACCTATGATATTGCCGGTCTTTACGGCATTGCGATTGCTGCGACCTCTATGCTTTCTTTGGCAGGGATGGTTGTTGCGCTTGATGCTTATGGCCCTGTTACGGATAATGCAGGTGGGATTGCCGAGATGGCGGAGCTGCCTGAATCTGTTCGTAAGACGACGGATGCGCTTGATGCGGTTGGGAATACCACAAAGGCCGTGACTAAAGGTTATGCGATCGGATCTGCCGGTCTTGCGGCACTTGTGCTGTTTGCCGGGTATACAGAAGAAATTAAGCATTATTTGCCAGATTTGGCGGAGCTTGATTTCTCCCTCACTGATCCGTTTGTTGTGATTGGTTTGTTCCTTGGTGGATTGCTTCCGTATCTGTTCAGCGCGTTGTCAATGACGGCTGTTGGGCGTGCAGCGGCCAGCGTTGTTGTTGAAGTGCGTCGTCAGTTCAAGGAAATTCCAGGTATCATGGAAGGGAAGGCTAAGCCTGAGTACGGCAAAGCGGTTGACCTTTTGACGCAGGCTGCGATTAAGGAAATGATTGTGCCTTCATTGCTTCCTGTGTTTGCGCCTGTGATTGTCTTCGTTGTTGTTTTGAAGGTGACGGGGTCTTACGAGAATGCGTTTGCGACTTTGGGGGCTATGCTCTTGGGTACGATCGTTACGGGCTTGTTCGTGGCGATTTCCATGACCGCTGGTGGCGGTGCTTGGGATAACGCCAAGAAGTATATCGAAGATGGTCATCATGGCGGTAAGGGGTCTGATGCCCATCATGCGGCTGTGACTGGGGATACTGTCGGCGACCCGTATAAGGATACGGCCGGGCCGGCTGTGAACCCGCTGATCAAGATTGCGAATATTGTTGCGATTTTGCTAGTCGCGGTTGTTGCGAAATTCGCGACAGGCGGTTAAGCGAGTCTGATATCGATCTTAATAAAAAGCCCCGTCATTGTGCGGGGCTTTTTTGTTGTTTTGTTATTTTAAATTCGGCCGCCGCCTGTGCCTGTTGTGGCTGCGCTGCCTTCTTGCGGGTTGAATTTTCCAAGGTTGCCGAAGAATTCCTGCATGATTGTAATGTTATTCCCATGTGTTGGCGTTTTTGTACGCGTATAGGGAATGTTCATCCGCTCGCGGTCGACGTCCTGGAGGTCGATCAGCGTGCCTTCATCATCGAAAGCGGCGAGGACAACGCGTTCTTTAACGACTTTGGGGTCGAGGATGCCTTTTTTCGAGGTTTCCTGGCCGATGTAATACCAGACATTCTCATCGAAGGTTGATTTTGTTGTGGGTGATCCAAGATTGCGCAGCACGTCGGAGCGTGTGGATGTGCCAACCTGGACTTCCTGCATTTGGTAATCTTCGAGCAAATTGCCGCGCTGTGCGACAACGGGTGTGCAGGCATTGATTAATAGGCAGCTTGATAGTATTAAGAATGTCGTTTTCATGTTTTATCACTAAGTGGTTTAGAATTTTTTGTAAAGAAAATCAATGTTTGGATTGTTAAAAACGACTAAAAAACCTTATCAGGCGGAAGCGCGCGGTGTTTATGCGCGTACGCTGGAGCATGTGCGTCAGCCTGTTTTTTACACGGAA
The DNA here is from genome assembly GCA_964351195.1 of uncultured Micavibrio sp. Classification (GTDB taxonomy): domain Bacteria; phylum Pseudomonadota; class Alphaproteobacteria; order Micavibrionales; family Micavibrionaceae; genus TMED27. The sequence goes on along the minus strand of CAYGNI010000029.1, from coordinate 2,958 downwards.
TATGGTGTGCCCGATACGTTTGACGGGCGTTTTGATTTGCTGTTGGTGCATTTGTTTATCGTGATGGAGGCCGTGGGTTTTGAGAGTGAGCGTGCGGAGGCGTTCAATCAGGCTTTGTTTGATGTGACATTTGCGGATATGGACCAAACTTTGCGCGAGATGGGGATTGGCGATATGGGGATTCCCAAGCATATGCGCAAGATGATGAAGGCGTTTAACGGGCGGATGAATGTGTATCATTCGGCGATAGGGGCGAATAATGACGCGTTTGTGGATGCGTTGAAGCGTAATCTCTATGCGGGCGCGGAGGGTATGAGTGATGAGGTGGTGGCGCGTTTTGCGCAGTATTGTATGCGAGCGGTAGCCAGCATGAAGGCTCTGGAGTTTGAGGTTTTGCAGGGCGGCGCGTTTCAATTCAAGGATTAATGGTTATGAGCAAGGATAAAGAGCAGATATTGCCTTATGAATGGTCGCATATGATTGATGCGGACGATGTTGAAGACAAGCCTTTGAAGCTTAGTCTTTCGCCTGATGCGGAAGCGCGTGACCGGCTGGCGAGCCGTTTGAATATTCTGGCGATTGAGGATTTGAAGGCGGATTTGGTATTGAAGCGTGAGCAGGGGAATATGGTCATTTATATTAAGGGGCATATTAAGGCGAATTTACGCCAGGCCTGTGTTGTAACGCTCGAGCCTGTGGAGACACAGTTGGAGGAAGACTTTGAGGCATGGTTTGCTGATGCCGGGCAGGCGATTACGCTTGCTAAAGCCAAGCAGGAGAGACTGGCTAAGGCTGGAGGCGGGGAAGTGCCGATTTTGGATGAGCGCGATGATCCTGAGCCGATTATGAATGGGCAGATTGATTTGGGGGAGTTGGTGACTCAGCATTTATCACTGGCGATTAATCCGTATCCGCATGCGGAGGGCGTTCGTTACGAATATGGCGACGATGAACCGCAAAAGGTGCCTGAAGGCTTTAAAACTAACCCATTTGAGGCTTTGAAGGACTGGAAGTCGAAGATTGAAGAGTAGGACGTTTTTTTGGCGTCTTTTTCCTTGCAATAATCCAGTTAATTGGCTATTACCACCACTCAATATTAATTAAAGGATAAGAGCTATGGCTGTTCCAAAGAGAAAAACATCACCTTCAAAGCGCAATATGCGCCGCGCTCATGATTCTCTCACTGTAGAGAACTGGGTGGAAGATGCGCATTCAGGTGAGCCAAAGCGCCGCCATCACATTGATCTGAAGACCGGTATGTATAAAGGTCGTCAGGTGATTGAAGCGCGTGATTAAAATATATCTTTCCTGCAAAGTCAGGACATTATAAGCTGACTTTGCAACGTCCCCGCGCCCCGCGGGGATATTATTTTGGGGGTCAGATTGTCTCAAACCATAACAATTGCATTGGATGCTATGGGCGGCGATCACGGCGTTGAGAGCGTTGTGCCCGGTGCGGCGTTGTGTCTGGAAAAGAACCCTGATTTGCGGTTTTTGCTGTTTGGGGATCAATCCCTCATCAATCCTGTTTTGGAGCGTCATCCAGATCTTAAGGCCTTTAGCGAAGTTATCCATACCGATAAATCCGTGAAGGGGATTGATAAGCCTTCTGCGGCTTTGCGGGCCAGTAAGGGCACGTCTATGCGCCTGGCGATTGAAGCGGTTGAGGAGGGGCGCGCAGATGCGGTTGTGTCTGCGGGGAATACCGGCGCGCTCATGGCGATGGCTAAGATTGTGCTGAAAAGCGTCCCAGGCATTCATCGCCCGGCGATTGCGAGTTTATGGCCGACGGATAAGGGCTCTACGATTGTTTTGGATTTAGGCGCGAATGTGTTGGTGGATGCGGAGAATCTGGCGCAGTTTGCGGTGCTGGGCGCGGTGTTTGCCAAGGCGCATATGCGCGTTTCACGTCCGAGTGTCGGGCTTTTGAATGTTGGGACTGAGGATACTAAAGGTCCGGATCATGTGCGCGGCGCGGCGGCGATTTTGTCTAATGTTCAGTTTCCAGGGCGTTATGCGGGGTTTGTGGAAGGGACTGATATTACCAAAGGGACTGTTGATGTCGTTGTGTGCGACGGTTATGCGGGGAATATTGCGCTGAAAACTGCGGAGGGCGTAGGAAAGCTCTTTGGCGATTCTTTCAAAAAGACTATGACATCTGATCCCTTTGCTATTTTGGGCGGGCTGTTGGCGTTTTTTGCGCTCAAGCGCTTTAAGCATAAGGTTGACCCGCGGCGTTATAACGGGGGTGTCTTTTTAGGGCTGAATGGCCTATGTGTTAAGAGTCACGGCGGGTGCGACGCGCTTGCGTTTTCCTCGGCTGTGAATTTATCCGTGGAGCTGGCGCGGCATGGTTATGTCGAAAAAGTGACGCGGGAGATCAATGATTTGATTACGCAAGAATCGTTTCTTGCTGAAGAAAGATTATAACCCTCTATGTCCAAGCGTTCGATTATTCTCTCCACCGGTTCTTATACGCCTTCCAGAGTCCTGACCAATAAGGAGCTGGAATCTATGGTCGATACGTCTGATGAGTGGATTGAGCAGCGCAGCGGTATCAAAAGCCGCCATATTGCAGCGGATGATGAGACAACAGCGGATCTGGCGATTGCGGCGGCGCGCGATGCGCTGAGCAATGGAAATATTGACCCGCAGAGCATTGACGGCGTGATTGTGGCGACAACGACGCCGGATCAGACCTTTCCTTCTGTGGCGGTGAAGGTGCAGGCGGCTTTGGGTTTGCCTGTTGGTCCTGCGTTTGATGTGCAGGCAGTGTGTACGGGGTTTGTTTATGCGCTGGCGACGGCGGATAATTTCGTTAAAGCCGGTCAAGTGAAACGGATTTTGGTGATTGGCGCTGAGAAGATGTCTTCGATTGTCGATTGGGAAGACCGCACGACATGCGTGCTCTTTGCTGATGGGGCAGGGTCGGTTGTTTTGGAATCGGCTGAAGGGGGC
>CAYGNI010000028.1:0-18119 GCA_964351195.1 uncultured Micavibrio sp. | reverse complement strand
CCGGCGAATGCTTTTCACGCCAAAGCAGTGGCGAGGATTGTTGAAGCCAAGGGGCGGCCGTCGTTTAATCCTCTCATTGTGCATGTTGTTGACGCGCAAGCAGCGGGCGAGCTGGTGGAGATGGATGAGCGCGCGAAGCTGGCGGCACACCATTTCTGGCCGGGGCCTTTGACGCTAATCTTACCGCGCAAAGCGGGGTGCAAGATTTCCGATCTGGTGAGTGCGGGGTTGCCGACGCTGGCGGTGCGGGTGCCCCGTCATGCGGTGACGCAGAAACTCCTCAAAACGTGCAAAGTCCCGCTGGCGGCGCCGAGTGCGAACCGTTCAGGATCGCTTAGTCCAACATCGCCCATTCATGTGGCTGATAGTCTGGGTGAGGATGTGGATTTGATTTTGGCGGCGGGACCGAGCGAGGTCGGGCTTGAATCTACAGTGCTGGATTTGAGCGGCGATGTGCCGGCGATTTTGCGGCCCGGCGCGGTCACGGCGGAAGAGCTTTCCGAGGTTCTGGGCGAAGAGGTGGTTTTTGAGATGGAAGAAACGACGGCTCCGAAATCTCCTGGTTTGCTTTTGAAGCATTATGCGCCTGATACGCCTGTGCGTTTGAACGTGATTGATGTGAAGGACAATGAAGCGTTTTTGGCGTTTGGGTCCGAGAAGTTTATGGGGTTGAGGTCCGGCGGGTTTGCCAAAGATCTGCCCGAGGAGATGCGCCGGAATTTGAGCGAGCAGGGGGATTTGTTTGAGGCTGCGGCGAATTTATTTGCGTATTTGAAGGAGCTGGATAAAGCCGGGGCGAAGTCGATTGCTGTGATGGCTATTCCCGATACGGGGCTTGGGATCGCGATCAATGATCGTTTGAAGCGCGCGGCGCATGCCAGTGAGCAAGCAGAGAAGAAAGCGAGTTGATATGAAGAGAGTTCTTATTACAGGAGCGGCGGGCTTTATTGGCTATCACGCGGCGGCAGCGCTATGTGCGCAGAGCTATGAGGTTCTGGGGATTGATAATATCAATGATTATTATGATCCGTCGCTAAAAAAAGCGCGGTTGGCGCAGTTACAGCCTTTTGGGAATTTTGAGTTTCGTAAGGTTGATTTATGTGACCGGGAAAAGATCAATCTTATTTTTTCCGACTGGAAGCCCGAAATTGTTATAAATCTCGCAGCGCAGGCGGGTGTGCGGTATTCGATTGATCATCCCCATGCTTATGTGGACAGCAATCTGGTGGGGTTTGTGAATATCCTGGAAGCGTGCCGTCACAATGATGTGAAGCATCTGATTTATGCGTCGAGCAGCTCCGTTTATGGGCTCAATGACAAAGTGCCGTTTTCGGAAGGTGATAATGTCGATTATCCGATCAGCCTGTATGCGGCGACCAAGAAATCCAATGAGCTGATGGCGCATGTTTATACGCATCTCTACGGTTTGTCTGTGACGGGCTTACGGTTCTTTACGGTGTATGGGCCGTGGGGGCGCCCGGATATGGCGTATTACAAATTTACCAAGGCGATTTACGAAGGTCAGCCGATTGAGATTTATAACCACGGCGATATGATGCGCGACTTTACTTATGTTGATGACATCGTTGAAGCGATGGCGCGGTTGGTGGATAAGGTTCCGGATAGAGGTGGGGATAACGCTCCGTATCGTCTTTATAATATAGGCAATCACCAGCCTGAGAAATTGATGGATATGATTGCGATTTTGGAAGAGCTCACGGGGCTGAAGGCGCAAAAGACATTTAAACCAATGCAGCCAGGTGATGTGTATTCGACATATGCGGATATTGAGGCTTTAGATGGAGCGATCGGGTTTAAGCCCTCGACGTCGCTCAAAGAAGGGCTTACGAAATTTGTGGAATGGTACAAGGGGTATTACAAAATCGGAGCGGGCAAAGCATGAGCGTGATCACCACGGGCCATGAATATCATCCGATAAAATATGCGTTGTCGTGGGTGCTTTGGCCTGCGCTGTTTTTGATTTGTATGGCGGTTACAGCTTACGGGTTTAAGGTTGGCGCTCCGGTTTTGTATTTCAATGCGGCTTATGTGTTTTTGATTGTGTCTTTGTTTTTCCTGGAGCGCTGGATGCCGCATGAGCGGGAATGGCACAACCCCGATGGGCAGAATATTGCCAGTATTTTGCATACGCTGACGTCCAAGGGGACGGTGCAGGGCTTGCTTGTGTTTGGCGGGACGATTGGTTTGCTGGGGATGTTTGAAAACCCGTCGCATGGTGTATGGCCGTCCGAATGGCCGCTTTGGGTGCAGGTGATTTTGGGATTGGTCGCGGCGGAGTTCGGGCTATATTGGGTTCACCGCGCGGGGCATGAGAATGCGATTTTCTGGCGGTTTCATGCCGTGCATCATTCCGTGACCAAGCTGTGGTTTTTGAATACGGGACGTTTTCATTTTGTTGATAGCTTGTTGAGCATTGTCTTGGCGATGTTGATTTTATTTGCTTTGGGCGCGCCGCTTGAGATCATGAAATGGGTGAGTGCGATTACGGCGTTTATCGGTATGCTCACGCATTGTAATGTCGAAATGCGCTTTGGTCCCATCAACTACATTTTCAATACGCCGGGTCTTCATCGTTGGCATCATTCTAAAATTCTGGATGAAGGTGGAAATAGGAATTACGGTGAGAATGTCATGATCTGGGATCATATTTTCCGCAGTTATTATGATGTAAATGCGCGCCCGCCGCTGGATATCGGGATGAAGGATTACATGCCGAAAAGCTTTACCAAGCAGCTGTTATGGCCGTTCTTGCCGATTCGTTTGCGCCAGAGAATGGAGCCGGGCTATGTACCTCTTGATTTCGTCAAAGAAGAAAAAGCAAAATAATCAAAAAATAGCACACAGGATCAAAAATCTGTATTTTTGATGTGAATCAATACTTTAGAATGCACTTATATTCACTTTATCCTTGACGAATCATTGAGGCTGTGGATAACTTTAAACATCTAAGTTGTTCTAGTCGTGGGGATTATGATGCGAAGAACGAAGCCTAATCGAGTCACTAATCCATTGATGTCATCACGAAACTGGGAGGAAAATATTCGCAGTGTTGTGGTTGAAACTTGTGCGGAGGATGAAGATCCTCTTGGCTATAAGGCGATCTTTTACTTGACGCTGGAAGCCGCGGCGAACACGAAGAAGAAATCCTTTGAGATTGGGGCGTCTTTCTTGGCGCAGCGCTACCACAACCTTGATAAGGCCGGGTATAAAGCGCCGATGACGGTGCAGGCGATTGAAGCGATTGAGAAGAAAATCGGTGACAATCTGCCGATGTTCTTGGGGCTTTCTTCGAAAAACTCTAGCCTTCATAGTTATGCCTAAGGCATACTGAACTTACGTTTTTTAACCTTCCGTTTTTAAAATCATATCTATGTCACAGCAATCCACGAATCATCTTTTGATGATTGAACCCGCATCTTTTTACGCCAATCCTGAAACCATGGAGACGAATGTCTATCAGGTCACGGAGGATGAGGCGCGCGATGTGGTGTTTGAGAAAGCGCTGGCGGAGTTTCACGGCTTTGTTGATGCCTTGCGTGCGTGCGGTGTGGAGGTGAGCACATTTAAGGGGTTAGAGAATTGCCCGGATATGGTCTTTCCCAATTGTCTGTCCACGCACCGCGATGAGGGTTTGGCGCAGATGTTCATCTATCCGATGCTGAATGAAAACCGTCAGGCGGAACGTGATCCAACGATGATTGATGCGTTGGCCAAGGATTACCCGCAGGTGGAGGATTGGGCGCGTTATGAGGCGGAAGGCCGGGCGCTTGAGAGTACGGCAAGCATTGTGATGGACCGTGCGAATAAAATTGGATATTCGGGGCTTTCGGCGCGCACGGATGAGGCGTTGGTGCGCGCGTGGTGTGATGATATGGGCTATGAGGCTGTGATTTTCAATACGCGCTCTCATACGGGTAAGCCTGTTTATCACACGGATTGTGTGATGTGGATTGGGACGAGCCTGGCGGGGCTGTGTACGGATTCGCTTGTGGAGGAAGACCGGGCACGGGTGCTTGAGCATCTTAAGGCGCGGCGCGCGGTTGTGGAGTTTGATGCGGCGCAGTTGCAGGCTTTTTGCGGCAATGCGCTGGAGGTTGTCGGCGCAGGCGGCAAACGGTATCTGGCGATGTCATCGCGGGCGCATGGCGCGCTGCGTGGGGATCAGCGCGATCTGATCCTTGAGCATTTTGAGGATATCATTCATGCGCCTTTGGATACTTTGGAAAAGTATGGCGGTGGGTCTGCGCGGTGTATGCTCATGGAGCTTTTTTGAATATTATGAGCGTTCTCTATCATGTTTTATAACCCCACCTTTTGAGCCCGCAGAAATTGCATGTTGTTTTGATATCGCTGCTATTGTGGGTAATCTATCCCATATAGTCTCGCCTCTATCTTCTGGCTCTGGTCTTTTTTCAATAGTATGCAAAACAGCTTCTAGTTCATTTGATATGTCTGGATCAATCATTTGTGAACCTGATGTAGCGTTTTGTATAAAAACTGCAGCTGCATCCGGATTTTTTGCGTATCTATGCAATACAATGCCTGTACTTAAAATTAAATTGTTGTCTTCTGGTCTCAGTTTTATTGCTTTATCCAAAAAACTTAATGCTTTATCAATTTGTCCCGTGAGGGCGAGAAATTCAGCATATCTTCCAAGTATTAGAGTGTTGCCTGGATTGTCACTGATTGCAGTTTTGTACGCCTCGTGCCCTTCATTTGTTTGGCCTGCCAAGTGATAGAATTCAGCCAGTGCTCTCAGTATGTCGGGATCTATACTTTTTTCTCTTACTGCTTCATCAAATGAAGGCTTTAAAACGCCAATACCTTTTGCGTATTCACGTCTTTTTTTATGCTTCCTTGCTTCGCGTAGTATTCGGTCTGAATTCATCTTATTTTATTAACATAATTTCTGTCGTTTTTTCAAGAGAATTATTATTAAGCCGCTTTGTCTTCCAGTAATCCTTCGCGGCGGAGAAGCGCGTCGGGGTCGGCGTCGCGGCCACGAAAGTTACGGTACAGGATTGACGGGTGCTGGCTTCCGCCTTTTGATAAGACTTCGTCGCGATATTTTGCTGCGGTTTCCTTATCATAGAGGCCCTTTTCGAGGAACAGCTCGAAGGTATCGGCGTCGAGGACTTCGGCCCATTTATAGCTGTAATAGCCGGCGGAATAGCCGCCCGCAAAGATGTGGGAGAAGCTGGCGCACATGGGACCGGCGAGGCGCGGAAAGAGGGATGTGTCTTTTGTGACTGTGTCTTCGAATTCGCCGACATCGCCGATGTCCTTTGGATCGGTCGTGTGGAAGGCCATGTCGAGGAAGCCGAAATTGGTTTGGCGCAGGCCGCCCCAGCCGCCCATGAAATTCTTTGCATCGCGGACTTTTTGAATCAAATCTGCGGGGATTTTTGCCCCTGTTTCGTAATGGCCGGCGAAGAGGTCGAGGGTTTCTTTCTCATAGCACCAGTTTTCCTGCACCTGTGAGGGGAGTTCAACGAAATCCCAGAGCACCGATGTGCCCGCCAGAGAGCGATATGTTACATCGGAGAGCAGGGCGTGGATGGCGTGGCCCATTTCATGGAACAGGGTTGTGACTTCGCCGTGGGTCAGCAGCGAGGGCTTGTCTGATGTGGGTTTTGTGAAGTTGCAGACGATGGCGATGACGGGCCGTTCGATCTTGCCGTGGAAGAGGCCCTGGTTGCGGTATGCGGTTTTCCATGCGCCCTGTTTTTTGCCGGTGCGCGGGAAGAAGTCGCCATATAGCGTGCCGATGAATTTATCCTTATCATCGAAAAGTTCGAAGACTTGAACATCCTTGTGCCACACTTCATAACCTTTTGCCTCTTTGAATGTGATGTTAAAGAGACGTGAGAAATGTTCGAAACAGCCCTTTAGAACCGGGTTTAATGGGAAATAAGGGCGAAGGTCTTCGGATGAGAATTGATAGAGTTTTTGTTTAAGTTTTTCGCTGAAATAGCCAATATCCCATGGCATGAGTTCTTCTTCGAAGCCTTGCTCTTTGGCGAAAGCCTGTAGATTGGCAAGATCTTTTTTCGCGGCCGGAAGATAGGCCGCTTTCATTTTTTCCAAGAATTCCAAAACGGTTTCCGGCGTTTCGGCCATGCGACGTTCGAGCGTATAATGCGCGTGGTTTTTGTAGCCTAATAATCCGGCGCGTTCATGTTTCAGTGTGACGATGCGTTTAATGTTATCGGAGTTGTCCCATTCGTCTTTCCAAGCGCGGTTGGCAAAGGCGCGCCACATTTTCTCGCGAAGCTCACGGTTGTCGGCGTATTGCACGAAAGGAATGTAGCTAGGGTAATCGAGTGAAAAGCGCCATTTTCCTTCCTGACCATGTTCCTTTGCGTCATGGGCGGCGGCTTCGATTGCGCTGTCGGGGAGGCCGGCGAGGTCGGCTTCGTCCTCAATGATCATCTCAAACGCTTCGGCGGATTTGGAGGCGTTGTTCATGAAAGATGGGCCAAGGGTCGAGAGTTCCTGATCGATTTCACGCAGGCGTTGTTTTTTATCGGCGTCCAGCAATGCGCCGCCGCGTACGAAATCTTTGTAATCTTCGGTGAGGAGCGTCATTTGCTCCGGCGTTAAATTGAGACTATCGCGCTTGTCGTAAACGGCTTTGACGCGGGCAAAGAGGTCTTCATCAAGGATAATATCGCTGGAGAAATTTGATGTGATGGGGCCGATTTTTTCAGCGAGCTCGTGCAGCGCGTCTCCGCCCATGCAGGAGAGCTGGTTGTAGAAAATGCCTGTGACCTGGCCCAGTGTTTCGCCTGCGGCTTCCATGGCGGCGATGGTATTGTCGAAGTCTGGTTCTTCAGGGTTGGCTTTGATGGCGTCATAATTGGCGCGTGCCTCTTCAATTGCTTTCTCCACGGCGGGCATATAATGTGCATCCTCTATATGTTCGAATGCAGGGGCCATGTTCGGGAGTTTTGATGTTTCGAGAAGAGGGTTGGTCATATTGTGCTTTCTTAAATACCTTGATTGTCATTCTGAAGACCTTTAGGTCTGAAGACTCTAAATATCGGAAAAAAGATCCTTCAGCGCAAGCGCTTCAGGATGACACTATAGTTGATATGAGCACGGTTCCAAGGTCTAAACAGTTTGATGATGTATATTTTTCCGCAGAAAACGGGCTGGCGGAGACGCGGCATGTGTTTTTGGATGGAAACGGATTGCCGGATGCGTGGGCGGGCAAGGATCATTTTACGATTTTTGAAACAGGTTTTGGGACGGGTTTAAATTTTCTGGCTGTTTGGAAATTATTTGAAGAGGGGGCTGCACAGGGTCAAACGCTTCGATTCGTATCTGTTGAAAAATTTCCATTGGGTAAGAAGGATATTGGTGAAGCGTTAAAGAATTGGGGAGAGCTGGATCAATTTCGTGAATGTCTGGTTGAGGTTTATCCGGATGATCCAAGTGGTGTATTTCTTGCGGATGTAAATAAGCGGGTTTCGGTGGAAGTGCATTTTGGTGATGCGAATGATGTGATGCCCGCGCTGGAGATGGATGTGGATGCATGGTTTTTGGACGGTTTTAAGCCTTCAAGTAATCCGGAAATGTGGAGCGAAGCGGTGTTTGCCGCGATGGGGCGGATGAGCCATGCGGGCAGCAGCTTTGCGACATTTACCTCGGCTGGGTTTGTGCGCCGGGGGCTTGAAGCTGCCGGGTTTGATGTGCGCAAAGTGCCGGGATATGGGCGAAAGCGGGAGATGTCTGTAGGGGTTTATCAATGAAGGTTGCGATACTGGGCGGTGGATTGGCAGGATGCGCGGCGGCTTATGTTTTAAAGCGCGCAGGGCATGAGCCTGTCATTTACGAAGCGGGGGCGGCGCTGTCGCACGGTGCGTCGGGTAATCCGGTCGGGCTTTATAATCCGCGTTTCGGCGCGGAGTGGAGCGCGCAGAGTCAGTATTTCTCGCGGGCGTTTTTTCATGCGTTGGAGGTTTTTCCAACATTAAGCGATATCGGGTTTGATCCGGCGGGGTGTTTGCATCTGATTAATGATGAGAAAAAGCAAACCCGGTTTGAAAAGATGCTGGAGAGCTGGAAATGGGATGCGGCCGATATGCGGATTGTTTCGGCGGATGAGGCGTCCCAGATTGCGGGGATCGAAATCGGGCGTGATGCTTTGTATTTGCCGCGATCGGGCACGGTCTCGCCGCCGAAGCTTTGCGCGGCGTATGCGAAAGATGTGGAGGTGCGTTTGAATGTGGTAAGAGATCCTGCGGTCAAGCCGCAGGATGACGCGCTTTTTAAAGACGCAGGTGCGGTTGTTTTGGCGTGCGGGCCGGCGCTCAGGCATTTTGAGGCGACGAAGGATTTGGATTTGCGTGCGGTGCGTGGTCAGGTGAGCATGATCAGGGCGGATGCGCGCAGTGAAAAACTGGCGTGCAATCTGTGTTATGGCGGCTATATCACCAAAGCTTCGGGTGGTCAGCATATGGTGGGATCGACGTTTCAGCGCTGGTTGGATCACAGTGATGAGATGGACGCGGATGACGCGGATAATCTTGAGAAGCTGGGCGCGAATATTCCGTATTTTTTGCAATATTTTGAGCTTAGCGGGCATCGTGCTTCGGTGCGCACAACATCGCGTGATCATTTCCCTGTTGTTGGTCAGCTTTCGGATAAGGTTTATGTTTCAACCGCGCATGGATCGCACGGAATTTTAAGCTCGTTGATGGGGGCGGAAGTTCTCGCGGCGATGATCACGGGCGCAGAGCCTGTGTTTGGCGGTGATGTCATTTCGGCTCTTTCCCCCGCACGGTTCTCGGATTAGGATGCGTCATGGAATTTTATCTCCTACCTTTGATCGCATTGCTTGGCGCTGGCGTTTTGATCCCTGTGGTGATGCGCTTTGCGCCGAAGATCGGTCTGGTCGACAAGCCGGGTGGGCGTAAGCAGCATGAGGGCGCTATTCCGCTGATTGGCGGGATTGTGATTTTTCCGGTGTTTATTGCTTTGAGCCTGATGGGCGGGTTTTCGATTGAAAAATACTGGACGCTCTATGCGGGGTTGGCGGCGTTATTGCTCCTTGGCGCCATGGATGATCGCAAGCATCAAAGGCCTGCGCTCAAATTCGGCGTGCAATGCACGGTGGCGGTTTTGGTTGTCGTTGTCGGCGGGGCGGAAATCCGCTCTCTTGATAATCTTTTTGGGCTGGGTGCGTTTGGGCTGAATTTCATGGCGATCCCGTTTTCGCTGGCGGCGGTGGTGTTGCTCATTAACGCGATTAATCTGATGGATGGGCTGGACTGTCTGGCGGCTGGCTATGTGTTTGTGGCGCTGGCGTGGATTGCATTCGGGTATTGGAGCGGCGGTGATAGCGCCGGGCTTGGGCAAGTGCTTATCCTTATTGGTGCGATTGCAGGGTTTTTGGTTCATAATATGCGCAGTCCTTTTGTGAAGCATGCGCGGGTGTTTTTGGGCGATGCGGGGAGCACGTGTCTTGGCCTTGCGCTGGCGTGGTTTGCGATTGATGTGGCGAATGATCCTTTGCAGCCTGCGTTGCAGCCGATGAGCGTGGCGTGGGTTTTGGCGATCCCGATCATGGATACGTGTGCGCAGTTTTACCGGCGTGTGCGCGAGGGGCGGCACCCGTTTTCGCCCGATCGCGGGCATTTGCATCATCACTTTATTCATGCGGGGTTTAGTGTTGGCCGGGCTACGACGGCTATTTTAGGGGTGGCGGTTTTGACAGGCGGGTTTGGTGTTGTTGGATATATAGCGGGCGTGCCGCTTTATGTGCTGACGATTACATGGATTGCGACGATTTTGGCGCATATGTATGTGTCGAATAAGCCGGAATCCTATGAGTGGTTATTTTCACGTTTTTCGTCTTGATCGCTAATGGCTTTCAGCGCAAGATTGGCGTATGAAATTTTCAGCGGTCTCTTTGTTCACATTCTTTTGTTTGGTGCTTGGCTTGTTCATAATGTCTGGTTGCCAGCACATGGATCGGCTTGGTACGCCGAAATCACAAGAAAACCTGTCGGCGGAAAATCCGCAGGATTTGCTAGATGCGGATGAGGGGACGTGGATGCTGGTTGAGGATGACCGCGAGGCGAGCCCGCTTCAGAAAAATCTGGCTGCGCGGCGCGAGGTTGATCCCAATCAGATTTCCAAGAAGAACAAGCATACCCAGAATGTGAAGGACTCTCATGCGAAAGATGAGTCGTATTTCCGCGTGTTGAAGTTAGAGCGGCAATTGCCGGGCGAGGTGCAGACGGGTTTGTATGACCAAGGTGAGGCGAAAGCAAAGGCGGCGGCGCCGAAGCGGACGATTGATGCGCCTTCAAGCTTGGCGCCGCAGGTTGTTGATGTGCGTTCCGGGCGGCATCCCGGTAAAACGCGCATTGTTTTGGATGTGACCAAGAAGACGCAGTATGCGGTGCGGATGACCGATAATAACAGAACGTTGGTGGTGGATTTGCCACACGCGGTTTGGTCGCTTAAAGAAACTCATAGTTTTGCGGGTGAGCCATTGCTGAAATCTTACAGCGTCGATAGTCAGGGGACGGCAGGTGTGCAGCTTAAAATTGCGATGAACAAGGGGGCGCGCGTGGTTAACAAGATGGCGTTGCCGGGTAGCGACACGAATCCCAATCAACGTATTGTTCTGGATGTGGCTGGTTTGTAATTTTTTTAATTCTATTTTTTAGGGACCCAGCGATCCATGATTGTTGTTGCGGTGAGGTCGCCTGTCACGTTGATGGTGGTGCGGCACATATCGAGGATTCTGTCGACGCCGATGATGAGGGCGATTCCTTCGGGCGGGACGCCGATGCCCACCAGAATGGTTGCCAAGACGACAAGGCCGACGCCCGGCGTTGCGGGTGTGCCGATGGAGGCGCCGATGGTGGTGAGGAGGAGCAGGACTGTTTCTCCCATCGAAAGCTCTATGCCGAAGACCTGGCAGAGGAAGATGGCTGCGACGGCTTGGTAGAGGGCGGTTCCGTCCATGTTGATCGTGGCGCCGAGGGGGACTATGAAGCGGCTGATCTCCGGGCGGATTTTGAGTTTTTCTTCGGCGGCCTGAATGGAGAAAGGCATTGTGGCGGCGGAAGAGGATGTTGAAAAGGCCAGGAGCTGGACTTCTTTGATGCCGCGCAGGAAGCTTAGTGGTGATAGTTTGGCAAAGAGCGCGATGAATGTCAGGTAGACGGCGAGCATTGCGAGCAGGCCGAGCAGTACGGTCACGGCGTAGAGGCCGACGCTGGTGATCGCATCAAAGCCGAGGCGGATGGTGATATTACACAGCAGGCCGAAAACGGCGTAAGGGGCGATGGCCATGGCCCAGCTTATGATCTTCATGGACAGGACCTGACCGGCGATGCACAGATCCTTAAAGGGTTTGCCAGTAGCGGCGGGAATGGTGATCAGGGCGATGCCGACCAAAATGGCGGCGATGACGATTTGTAGCATGTTGCGATCAACCTGCGCTTTGGCGGGATTGGTTGGGATCATATTGGCGATGCGTTTTGGGATTGTCAGATCATCAAAGGTTTGTCCGGGGATTTGCCCCTGCGATGCGCCGGATTCCAGCGCGCTTTGCGCCAGAGCGGGGTCAATGACTTTGCCGGGCTGGATGAGGGTGACAATCAGGATGCCGATGGTGATGGCGATGGCTGTGGTGGCCAGGAAATAGGGGACGATGCGCAGGCCGATACGCCCGAGGGTCTCAAGATTCTTGCTTTCGGCGATCCCTAAAACAATGGAGCAGACAATGAGGGGGATGATGACCATTTGGATAAGCCCCAGAAACAAAACACCGGGCAGGGCGATCCATTCTCCGGCGGTGTTTGCCAGAGATTCATTGCCCAAAAGATTGAGTGTATGCGGAGAAAGGGCGAGGCCTGCGGCGACCCCCGCGAGTATACCAGCAAGAATTTTGATCCATAGTTTCTGGTCGATGATGAATTGTGTGCTTTCATCTAGAGATTTTGCGCGTTTTGAGGGCTTTTTGGCGGTTTTTTCGGCTTTTTCATTTGTCATTGCAATATTTCCGAAGGGTTTCTATGGTTGGCCCGTATATTTGAGTGTAAACCAAATAAACTGATACTTGAAAGGAAAGATCATGAAAAAATTACTGGCTTTGGGTGCATGTGCATTCGCTTTTTCGGTAACACCGGCACTGGCGGACCATCACGAAGGTGGGGACCATAAAGGCAAGATGTTTGAAAAGCATGATACAAACGGTGATGGCGTGATTTCAAAAGACGAGTTTTTGACACATGCGGCGGAAAAAGCGGAAGAGCGTTTTGCTAAAATGGATGCTGATGGCAATGGCGAAGTGAGCAAGGAAGAAGCTGCAGCAGCGAAAGAAAAGTGGCGCGAAAAAATGAAGGAATATAAGGAAAAGCGCAAAGAAAAGGCCGAAGACGGTCAGGATGACACTGCTGAGGAATAGTCCTGAAAGACATTAATTGTATGGAAGAATTGTCCTCCATGAATGACGAGAGCCTTGTGATGCGTGTTCAAAGCGGTGATCACGAGGCTTTCGCGCATTTGGTCCAGCGCCATACCAATTTGTTTTTCCGCGCGGCGTACAGAATGTGCGGGCAGGTGGAAGAGGCCGAAGATATTGTGCAGGACTCGTTTTTGAAGTTCTGGCGAAAGCCCGAGGCGTATGATGCGAGTAAAGGCGTGAAGTTCACCACGTGGTTTTACCGGGTTGTGAGCAATTTGGCGATTGATCATATGCGCCGTAAAAAGCCGCAGAGTGATGCGGTGGTTTTGGATTTTATGGCGGATGAAGCTCCGCTCGCGGATGCCGCGTTGGAGCAAAAGGTGCAAGCTGAAGCTTTGGAGAATGCTATTCAAGCATTGCCGGAGCGGCAAAAGATGGCTTTGAATCTTTGTTTTTATGAAGGGCTTAGTAATAAAGAGGCGGCGGATATTTTGGGCGTAGGTGTGAAGGCTTTGGAATCACTGCTGATGCGGGCCAAGGCGAGTTTGAAGGATCAATTATTGAGAGAGAAAGATCATGAAAAGATACAGGCCGGGACAGCGGCCGCTAACCGGGGAGCCAGGTTTTATGCATGAGAATTTAGACATTTTATTGAAGAGCCGGGTGGTGCCGGAAGCGCGTTCAAATTTGACGCAGCGCATTATTGATGCGTCTTTGCAGGATGCGCCGCCGCGGGTTCAAGCAAAGTTGGAAGGTTTGGGGCGCTGGGTTCAGGCATTTTTGGACGGGTTTGCTTTGCCGCAGCCTGCACTGGCATTGAGCCTGGCTTTGCTGGTTGGGATCGGCATGGGTTTCTTTGATAGTGCAGATATGGTGTATCCAGATTTTAGTACGGATGATTTTTCTTTGGCGCTTAATGTTGATGAGCTTTTGGATACGGGAGATTTCCTATGAGAAAAAGTTTGAAAATTTTATTTACCGCTTCTGTTTTGTTGAATGTCTTGTTGTTTGGCAGTCATGCGGCGATAACTTACAAGCATTGGGCCAACCATCCTTGGCAGCAAGCAAAAAGCGGGTTGTCACCCGAGGCGCGGAATGTTGTGGCGCGGAGTTTTCGGGCCAGCCGAGATGAAATAAAGCCTTTGGCGAAGAAGGCTAGGGCCGAGCGTCAAAAGTTGATGAAGGTTTTTCAGGCCGAAGAGTTTGATGAAGAGGCTTTTGATAAGATTGTAGAGGATATGCAAAAGCATCAATCCGAGATTATGACGCTTAAGATCCAGACGATGAAAGATATTGCCAAGGAATTGCCGCCCGAAGAGCGCGCGAAGATGGCGAAGAAGTTTGTTGAGGCGTTGGACCGTCAAAAGAAACGCCGCAGAAATAGCGATACGCGATGGAAGCATCCGCATGTTCCGGAGGAATTTGATCCTAATTTGGATATGAAGCCCGAGACTAAGCCTTCGTTTGGGCCGGAGACTGATCCGGGAACAAAGTAGGGCTATCGCCTTCTTTCCATGGTTCGTATTTTTGCATGATGGATTGGAAAAGATCGCTTAGGAGATGCGCGTCAAGCCACTTTTCTAATGGCTTTAGCTTCAAGTTTTTAAAGCGGTCATTATCGACGTTTGCGAATTGGCGGATAAACGGAAAAATCGCATAATCGGCGAGGGTGTTATAATCCGCGACGAGCGCGCCGTTTTCCTTTATGTTCTCATTCAGGTCTTTTAAAATGTCAGCGCCTTTATCGAATGCTTGGCTGCAATCTTCGTCAGGGTAACGGTTCGGGTATTTGTAACGATCCAATGCGGATTTGAATTCAGTATCATTGCGATTGATCAGGGCTTTTGTTGCTTTTTCCTCAATCCCGAGCCATTCATGCGGATCCTGGCGGCCTAAGGCGTAAATCATAATATCGAGGCTTTCGTCGATAATGGTTCCGTCGGCGAGCATCAGGACGGGCACGGTGCCTTTGGGGGAAATTTCAAGCATATGGGCGGGTTTGTCGCGTAAGATAATTTCGCGCAGTTCCACGGTGAGGCCGGATGCGTATAGCGCAAGGCGCGCACGCATAGCATAGGGGCAGCGGCGGAATGAAAATAGGATTGGGTGTGTCATTAATCCGCGTATTTTTGCGCGTAGAATTTCTGGCGGTCGCGAAGGGCGCGTTCACGTTCGGGCGTGAGGGTGTCTTTGCAATGGTGGCAGGAAATGCCTTTTTCGTATTCGGGGCGCTCAAGATCGGCGGCGTTTAACGGTTCGCGGCAGGCGTGACAGACTTTCCAATCCCCTTCTTCAAGGCCGTGGCCGACGGCGACGCGCTGATCAAAGACGAAGCAATCGCCTTTCCATTTGCTGTCCTCTTCATTGACGGTTTCGAGGTATTTTAAAATCCCGCCTTTGAGGTGGTATACATTTTCAAAACCAGCGCTAAGCATATACGAGCTGGCTTTTTCGCAGCGGATGCCGCCGGTGCAAAACATGGCGACTTTTTTGTGTTTTTCGGGGTCGAGGTTTTCTTCGACCCAGTCGGGAAATTCCGTAAATACCTTCATATCGGGGTCGATGGCGCCTTCGAAAATGCCGACCCGCGTTTCGTAATCGTTGCGGGTATCGACGAGGATCACGTCGGGATCGTTGATCAAATCGTTCCAGTCTTTAGCCTCGACATATTGGCCGACATGCACATTCGGGTTCGCTTCAGGTTTTCTGAGTGTGATGAGTTCCTTTTTCGGGCGGACCTTGAAGCGGTTGAACGGTTGCTCGGAGGCATGGGAGTATTTGAACTCGCACGCTTTTTCGCCGTTTAAAACGCCGAGTTTTTCATCGAGGAAGTCGACGAATGTTTCGATTTCACCCGGGTGCGCGGCGATGGTGCCGTTGATCCCCTCGGGCGCGAGGAGCAGCGTGCCGCAAATAGATGGGGTGTTTTCTTCGGCAAAGGCATAGATTTCCGCGCGCAAGGACGGGATGTCATTGACGGGGGTGAATTTGTACAGAGCAGCCACTTTAAATGTCGGTTCCATGGTGCGGATTTATACGCCTAGGTTATAGATTTTGCAAGGGTTTCGTAGTCTGCGCGGCGGGGGTCGTTGATACGCCAGGCGAGGCCGATTTGGCGTGATGGCGGGTTTTTGTCCATGAACGGCATCAGTGTGATGTCATCGGGTAAAGTCTCGGGTTTGCAGGCCATTTCAGGCAGGAGCGTCATGCCGAAGCCCGCGCGGACCATCTGAATGATGGTGGGCAGGGAGGTGGCGCTGAAGGTTTTGCGTTGCTTTGGAATTTGCAGATCGCAGGCCGAAAGCGCGTGGTCACGCATACAATGGCCGTCCTCGAGCAAGAGCAGTTTATCGGCCTCAAGGTCTTTGATATTAAGGCTTTTGCCTTTCATGGCGGCGCTTTCGGGCATGGCGGCGAAGAAGCGTTCTTCGAACAGGATATGTTGCGTGAGGCCCGGCGTGTCGTAGGGGAAGGCCATGAGGGCGATGTCGATCTGGTTTTTATGCAAGGCTTCGAGCAGATGGTCGGTGAGGTTTTCGAAGAGCTGGAGTTCCAAGCGTGAAAAGCTTTTCGTGATGCGCGGCAGGATATCGGGCAGCATATAGGGCGCGATCGTCGGGATGACACCGAGGCGCAGCGGGCCGCTTAGGGGCTCGTCCATAAGCTTTGCGCGCGAGACAATGCGGTCGGTGTCTTCGAGGATTTGTTTTGCTTTTTCAACGGTTTCAAGGCCGAGGGGCGTGAGCCCAGCGCGTTTGCGATCACGGATGACCAGAGGCTGGCCGAGAATGTTCTCCAGCTCTTTGATTCCTGCGCTCAGCGTGCTTTGGGTGACGGCGCAGTTTTGGGCTGCGGCGATGAAGGAGCCTTCTTCATCGATCGCTATCAGGTAGCTTAATTGGCGGAGTGACGGGCGTAACATAGTATCGAAAATAGCATATATAAATTTTATTTTAAATCGAAAAAACCGATATTATAAATCGGTATTAATTGTTGGATTTTGCATGTGTGAGATGCCAAGGTCAGGTCATCAAGTTTTTTAAACCCTAAACGAATGGAGTAAATCAATGTTAGGTATTGGCGATCAAATTCCAGAATTTGAAATCACAGGCGTTAAGCCCGGATTTAATGTACACGAAGAAAACGGCGAGAGCGCGTTTGAGCAAATCACACAAGACAGCTTTGAAGGTAAGTGGAAAGTTTTCTATTTTTACCCTAAAGATTTCACATTCATTTGTCCGACTGAGATCGTTGAGTTTGCCAAACTCGAAGAAGAATTTTCAGACCGGGATACGGTTGTTCTTGGCGGATCTACAGATAACGAGTTTTGTAAGCTGGCATGGCGCCGTGAGCACCCTGAACTGAACAAGCTTCCGCAGTGGCAGTTTGCCGACACGACAGGGTCGCTTGTTGACGGGCTTGGTATCCGCGATATCAATGCGGGCGTAGCGTATCGCGCGACATTTATCGTTGATCCCCATGGTGTGATCCAGCACGTGTCTGTGAATGGTTTGAATGTTGGCCGTAATCCGAAAGAAACGCTTCGTATTTTGGATGCGCTTCAATCTGATGAGCTTTGCCCGTGTAACCGTCCGGTTGGCGGCGACACAATTGATGTTGCTGATCTGGCGAAGCGTTCTGCTGCGAACCAAGATAAGAAAGCGGCTTAAATAACCAATGTTATTTCGAGCGAAGCGAGAAATCTCGCGAATTTTATGAGATTCCTCCGCTTCGCGTTCGGAATGACAAACTAAACAGGAGAAACACATGTCTATTGAAGCGTTGAAAGGGCAAATGCCGGAATTTGCCAAAGATATTAAATTAAACCTCTCTAATCTGGCGAGTGATGAGAGCTTAACCGAACAGCAAAAATGGGGCACGTTTTTGGCTTCTGCGCTGGGGACGCGCCAAGCGGAAGTGATTACACAAATTGAAGAAGAGGCGGCGCAGCATCTTTCGGCTGAAGCGCTTAATGCAGCAAAAGCAGCGGGTGCGATTATGGCGCAGAACAATGTATATTACCGTTTTGTGCATTTGTCGTCGAATAAGGAATACGGCACGATTCCTGCGAAGTTACGTATGAATGTGATGGCCAATCCCGGCGTTGATAAGGCGGATTTTGAGCTGTGGTCGCTGGCGGTGTCCGCGATCAATGGATGTGGGATGTGCATTGATGCGCATGAAGCGGAGCTGAAGAAAGCCGGGTTCGGCGTCGAGCAGATTCAAACAGCGGTGCGGATTGCGGCGAGTGTAGCGGCAGCGGCGGCTGTGATTGATGGTGAGAGCGCGTCCTCGGCTGAAATGGCGCAAGCGGCGTAATATTTTATGCTGAAATAATCTTTTAAAAGGCGGGGGCGACCCGCCTTTTTTATTGCGTTTTCAAGGTATTAAAAAAGTATTCTTTGACATTATTTATGTCGTTTAGTACATCTTTGCTATCAACTCTAATCAATCTTAAGCGTATTTCACAAAAGAGAATTTATGTCAGTTCACGACCTGCGGGCCTCGCTGCACGCATGCTATGGCGATATTGTGGCGGGTATTGTCCATAGCCCTTATTCCCCTCCCGAAACGATGAATGAGAAGGCGGCTTTGATCCTGCGTCAGGCTGTTGTTCATGCGGAATTGGGGCTGGGCCGGGGTGGGGGCGGAGGGGGGGGGCGGGTCG